>NZ_JBQLZL010000001.1:0-21069 GCF_052168255.1 Almyronema sp.
CAAACTTTCAAGCGACAGCCAGGTATACGCGTGGCTCAATTAAAAAGCGATCGCGGCTGAGTCAGGTTAGCCTGCCGACTTGACTACTGCACCAGAGACACTACGTGGGCACCCCGCACCACATCTAACTTCAAACCAGTTCGTTCTAAACGCGGTTGACCATCCCGTAAGACTTGCCAAAACTCGATCGCCCCGGTTCTCGGTTGCGCTTCTCGGTAGTTGTAAATGACCGTTGCTAGCGAATTGCCGCTGGCGTCAAACACAGCATCTTCAGGCAGTAAGCCTTCAAATCCATATTCGGCCAGCGGGTTTAAAGCTCCCGTCGCTTGATCAAGTTCGACTATCGACAGCGAACTGTGTGACTTACCCCGCCAGACAGGTGGAAAGTTAGATAAATAGGTGCGACGCATATTTACCGTGACAATCAAGCTACCGTCAGGGCTGACGGCAAACCCCTCAGGACTCAAGCCGACTTCTGCCCTAGCGGCGATCGCTGGCTGCTGACCAGTCGTGTCAAAGTCAATAGCAATCAGTTCTCCCTTAGGATTCATCAAATAGTTCAAAAATCGTAGCGGCTTGGTGCTCCACTTCAAATCAGAAATTAAATAGGTTTCGCCGCTGGGCGAAAACCTGCCACAACTGAGATGATTGCCGACTGCCAGCGGTTCCCCATAGGGACGAATTTCGACGGTATTGGCCTCTGCTAGCACCTGATAAAAAGCCACAGAGCGATTGTTTAAATTAAGCGCTAAAAAGCCACTGGAAGGATGCCAGTTAGCCGAATTGACATCAGCAGGCGCGCCAGTCGCATCTGTAATCGAAAAGTAGCTCTGCGTCCCCAGCGTACCGTCTGGATTAAGCTGAACTAGCAACAGTTCTCGCCCCGGTTCATCTAAGTCAATAGCTAAAAATCTACCATCGGGGCTGATGGTGACATGTCTGGGATTGCGACCCACTTCAACCGTTTCAATTAGGGTTGGTTGAGCCGGATTGGCGATATCAATTACAGTGATTCTGGAGCCATCTGGCATGTCTTCAATGGTGTCAAACTGTTGCACATCGGCGGGCGGTGTGCCGCGCACTTCGGCCACATAAGCTTTTGTGCCATCGGGGGAAGTCGCAATAATTTGAGGCCATGACATCACCGAGTTGGGTGCTGCAATAGCCGAAACGACGGGATTATCGGGGTCAAGTGGCAAATCGACGACGGTTAAGGTGTCTTCAATGCCAGCTACGCGATCGAGTTTGGCATCGGCGTAAGCCGTCGCCACCATATCAGCATCGGACGCAACCAACAAAGCGCGTCCTTCAAACTGAAAAGGTCGAACTGTCTCCGGCAGAGCCGCGATCGAAACGGGGTCGGCTAGCTGAAGCAGTGCGTAAAGGATCAAGGCCAAAATCAGGCCAATAGATACCCAAATCAGTCGTCGAACTGTTTTGGATTTAAATAGCATAACCAATACGTCCTTTGATGTAATTTGCAAGCGAGGGTAGGCAATTCAGGCAGGGGGCTTATGCCGACGTCAGGCTAAAACGATAAAACTCGACAGGATCATGCGCCGAGAAAATTTGGACGGAAGTCTGTTCTGCTGCTAGCTGGCGCAACCGCTGCTGATTATGACGTCGAGCTTGTCGATCAGCAGCTAGACAGGCTTGAAACAACCGCAAGCCAATGGGACAGTAGGGGGGATGGGCGTGAATTTCATCTCGAAAGAAGTAGGCGTCTCCCGCGTGCAGCAGCCAGCCCTGATCGGTTTGTACTGCCACCCCGGCATGACCCCAGCTATGGCCTTGTAAAGGAATAAAGAGCAGGGTAGAGACTTCGGGCAAAGGGCGGATGGCTTCAAAGCCAAACCAGGGTTCACCGATCGCTTCATGAAAAATCCAGTTGGGCGATCGCCCGCTTTGTCGCCCTCGATAGCGAAACCGATTGATCCAGCGATCGGGGGTCGTTGCTGCCTGATACTCGCTGGCTAACACATGCACCTTTGCCTGGGGAAAGTCGTAAATGCCCCCCGCATGGTCAAAATCCAGGTGAGTTACCAGAATGTGCCGCACATCTTCGCGGCAGTAGCCCAAGCGCTCTACCTGACGCAGAGCTGTTTCTTGAGGGTCGAGGCGGGGGTTTGCCCAAAACAAAAAGCTACCCGGCAAGCGAGAACGAGCCCTTTGAACATCGTCTAAGCCCAAACCCGTATCCACCAAAACCAGCCCTACCTCAGTTTCAATCAGCAAGCAGTGGCAAACCAACTCAGCGATC
Source organism: Almyronema sp. (assembly GCF_052168255.1). Classification (NCBI taxonomy): domain Bacteria; kingdom Bacillati; phylum Cyanobacteriota; class Cyanophyceae; order Nodosilineales; family Nodosilineaceae; genus Almyronema; species Almyronema sp. The sequence goes on from NZ_JBQLZL010000001.1 coordinate 2,261, forward strand.
GCCAGAAGCGAACCTCGACCACTCACCCAGCAACCTCCTCTAACACATTGGGTTGAACAGTTTAAGTGATGGACTCGCATGGGGAGAGAACAGGTTCGGGATATTGCCACTGGTCTATTGTGAACTGCCAGTGCTGGTAAATTTTGCGGATGATTTCGCTATCTTCAAGCGTGTAGCGATTACGCTGGTAGCTACCCTGGCTAGCAATATAAGATTCAAACTTTTCTGTCATTGGCTCAAAATCTGGCAAGCCAAATTGTTGATAAATGCGCTGTAGTTGATGAAGGGGTTGAACCTCTAAATCTTCATACCTCATTTCTATCAGGTTGTCCGGTGGAATCAGGTGCTTTTCCAAAAAAAACTTATCCATTATTTTTTGATAAAAAGCAAAAATGTTTTCCTCAATGGCCTGTTCACTAAAGTCTTGCAGGGCAATAACGGGTAGTAGCTTTTGGTAAAGCCGCCGCGTGGAAAAATAAACCGTGTAAGGATTTCTATAAATGTGGATAAACTTAGCATCTGGGAACAGTTCCAACAAAGCTTTTATACGACCAGTGTTAGCTGGATTTTTAATCAACAATCTGCGTCCCTGAGTATTTAAGCTAGCCAGTTTCAACGTTTTTAGATAAGCTTGCTTCCATTGAGAAAAGACGGCTGGAGAGATTTCGTTAAAGAGGACAAATTGCTCAAAGTAGTCTCTCATAGCGCGAGGAAAATACCAACCGTGGTAAAAGGAAAAAGGCGACAGATTAGCTAGACAAAATTCTTCTTCTTGCGGATAGTCAAGCGCCAGACTGACATTGTCCATTGGCCGCGTTTTAGGGGTCATCCATTCTAAAATAGGGGCGATTAGCCAGCGATTGGTCAAACAAAGTTCAGGTGCCCAAGCTTGCAGGGTAGATAGATAAGAAAACTGACTATCCAGACTCATCAAGTTATGTAGATACGTAGTACCGCTGCGCCAATGACCAATAATAAAAACAGGCGGTTTTTCAATAGACTGATCTGCCATTAAATGACCTACTTTGGCCTGCTCATAGAGTCGCAAAGGACTAGATAATAAACTTGAAAGGGTTACAAACAAGGCTCTAGGTACATACTTGAGGTCAACCCCATCGTTTTGCCACAAAAGCCGAACCCAATTGCTAAATGAACCAAAGGCGAGCGGTTGCTGATTTAGAATAAGATGCTGATGCTTCATAATTTTTGAGTAACGTCACAGACTGTTTCTGCTATGAGAAGTTTTGGCGATCGCGCTAGGTGGATAGTTCCAGCACACCTGCAAAAGCCCAAAAGTGCCTAAGGCAAAGATGGCACTGACGATAAAAGCACCCTCTAGCTTCCAAAAACCATAGGCAAAACCTAAAAGAATCGGCCCCAAAGCTTGACCCAAACCCAATACCGCCCCATTCAAAGACATCACCGCAGCCCGACAGGTAGGCGGCGTGAGTTCGGTAATTAAACTTTGCAGGCTGGGCAAGCCAAGTCCAAGGGCAATGCCATAGAGGAGAATCGGCAGGAGCAAACTGCCAATAGTCGGCATGAAGGGCATTAAAACCAGCGCGATCGCATACAGCAGAAACGAAAACCGAATGAATACCCCCGGTGAGTAGCGCTGCACCCATCGACTAAACTGTGAGGCTGTCAGCGTCACGGTGGCAAACAACAGAGACAAGAACAGCCCCACCGTCAATAAAGAAACTGCAAACCGCTGCTGCATCAGCAGCGGCAGATACGTGGCACAGGCACCACACAGCAAAATAAAAGTCGTAATTGTGCTGAGAAACAGGCCGATAAAGGCGCGTTCACGAATACTTTGCCATGCCTGCCGCATTTGCACCCGTAACTGTAGCGGCGCTGAAGATTTAGGCTCTTTTAGCCCCAGCCAAACCCAAACGCCGACGGGCAACCCTAGCCCAGCCAGCAAGAAGGGATAATTCCACCCTAAGGTGGCTAAAGCCCCGCCCAGTAGCGGATAGCTAGCCGTCCCAACGCTGATCACGCTGGCTTGATATCCCAGAGCCGCTGTACGTTCACGGTCAGTATAAAAATCCCCAATCAGCGTCACACTGAGGAAAATTAACGCGGCGGCTCCCGTCCCTTGCAAAAAACGCATGGCTAGCAAAGCCGGAAACGTTGGCGCTAAAGCACAAGCCATGCCTGCAAAGCTAAAGAGCGCCAGTGAACCCATAAGAATCGATTTGCGCCCCACCCGATCGGCTAGAACCCCCAGAACAGGGCCTAACAAAACATTGGGAAGGGTAAAGGCTGTAATAATCAGCCCCACCCGTTGCGGCGAGACTTCAAGCGCCTGCACAATTTTGGGAAAGGCGGGCGTGATACTCGGAATGCCCATAAAGGCGATCAGAGAAACCCCAAAAATAAGATGAAGGCGGGGGTCTTGATAGATAGCTTTGGTTGGTAAGCTCAGGTTTCTCTCATCTACAGATTTCATCATTTCTCCAAGCCGTTGGGGTTGCCGCAGCAACCCATTGCGCCAATAGTCATAGCCCCTAAAGCGGAGATTAGGTCAAAACCAGTTTGGGTGATTCAACCAAGGATTGGTGCGATCGCGCCACTTGCTCCGCACAGGCTTTGCCCGCTTGAAAACACGCTTCGATCGATGCCCCTTGGCGATAGTCACCCGTTAGGAATAGCCCTGGTACAGCGTCAAGCTGCGCGGCTAACGTCTGGGAAAAGGTTTTGTGGTCAGCGGCGTAGGCACATAGCCCTAACGACCAGCGCCGTGAAACAAACTGCACCCGATCGGCCGCACTGACAGGAATATGGCGATTGAGCGTGGCTTCAGCAATTTGCAGCAGTTCCGCCGTATCCCGATTGGATTCAATATAAGGACGCGCCGTTCGGCCACTCAGGGTATAGCGCACAATATGGCGATCGTTGACCCCATAGGCTCCGGCATTGCTCAAGGGTTCATCTGCGTCAAATACCAAGGCTCGGACTTGCTCAGAAAAAATGTTGCGGCAGTATTCGGCCACAATCACCATCACCGGATAGTAGCGCACCAAACGCAGCGTTTCTGCCAGGTTAGCTGCAATCGGCGCTACTAAGTTGGCTGCAATTGGCGCTGGCGTTGCCAAAATAACGCCTGCATAATCTTGAGTTTGGGTTCTGCCTGCCTGGTTTAGCTCTAATCCAACTACGCGATCGCCGCGAAAAACCAGCGATTCAACTGTGGTTGCCAACCGCACAGAGACTTGCCGCGCAAACTGTTCTAAAACGGGGTGAATACCGTGGTGAAGCTGCTCGTAGGTATCTAGCACCATGCGGAGGTTACTGCCCAGATTACCCAGATAAACTTCGTCTGGCTCGGCTCCATTCATCCGCACCGACATGGGCCGAATTAACCGCTGGCAAAAGGCGGCACTGAAAAATTGGCTCATGGAGGGCTGGTTAAATTGCTGGCTGAGCGAAGTGAAATAAGGCCCCCCTAAATAACCGTTTGTTTCTTTTTGTTTGACGGCAAGGCACATCCGCAGAAACTGGATTACATCGGTTAGCGAAGCCTGTCTCAGCAGCTTTACTAGCCCCAACCAGCGCTGACGGCTATCCACGGTAACTATTTTGCCGTTGCGTACCTGCGATGAATTCAAACCAAAAAACTCATAGGGGTGATCGCCCATCGCCTGCGTAAATTCTCGAAAGAGATGATAGCCCTTGCCAATGTTTTTGCCGCCCATGGCAATTTGGCGATCGCCCATTGGGCAAGAAGCCATGCGACCGCCGAGGTAGTCGTTGCGCTCAATTAGCTCAACGTCTAAGCCGCACTGCTGCAAGTAATAAGCTGTTGCAATACCGGAGGCTCCCGATCCAACCACTGCGTAAGTTGCGCTCATAATATCTGCCCTAAATTTCCTCAATAGCCTTTCAAGCTGGTTTAATTCCGGCCAAGTTTTTAATGCACAGCGTGCATTTCGCGTAAGGCGTCTCCCCGCAGGCTCTGATAATGAGCCGCAGAAAACGTTCTGAAATAACCCTTAACCACAGCCGCCGTTGTGTCGTTTTGGACGATGGAAATCGTCACCTGCATTTGCACTAGCTGGCCGTCAACTGTCAATTTGTCGGAAACTTCGGCGATCGCAAATAACGCCTGCCGGGTTTCGGCAAAGGTGAAAAACTGCGCCTGCATTTCATCTAAAACAAAGGCCATGCCCATCGGCACGTCGTAGTAAAGATGAGACAGCACAGTTGCAAACTGACGCGCCGCTTCGATGATGTACAACCCAGTGACGTGGTCTTTAGGATGCTCGTAAAAGAAGGTATGACCGATATCTTGAGCCACTTCCGCCAGAATGAAATCGGTTTGCAACTGCTCAACACGGGCAATCAAAACGTTGCTGGCGTTGTCTTTGTGAACCAGCGCCTTGTCAATACGTAGCACCTGGCCGGGCTGAAATTCAGCGGCCCATACTCTGAATTTGGCCAAAGCGGGCGAAAAGTCTCGCTGAGCCGCTGCGGTAGGTACGGGGTTGGCGGCGGGTTCGAGCGTTTGCGACACGACCTGAATCAAATCTTGCAGCGTTATGCTGCTGAAGAACAGCTTAATCGGCAAATCTTTGAGGGCAGGGTAAGCAGAAATTAGTTGATGTCTGACTTCTACCAGCATCAACGAGTCGAACCCTAGTTCCTCTAAGCGGCTTGTTAAGCTGAGCTGGTGCGGCGGAATTCGGCCCACCTCGGAAACAATCGTTTGCAGCTTTTCAGCAACTGTCGCTGTCGGTGGCGGCGGTTCAGGTGAAGGCGGGCTAGAGGCGGGCGACGGTTCTGCCGCGATCGCCTGAAACATCTGATGCCCCGACCGAATGGAGGCCAAAATGCTGTCAATCTCTGAGGTTAGATTTTGCAGCTGGTTGACGACGCCGTTGATTCTTTCGTCTTTCTGACGGCGATCGCCTGCTGGCAGTGACGCCGAGAGCAAAGGAAAAGTCTCGCGCTCAAAGGGATAAGTGGGCAAAGGCAAACGGTGACGAGGATAGGCTTGGTCAAAACCTGACCAGTCGATTGCGCCGCCCAGGGTATAAAGGGTTTGCAAACTCGCCAATAGCGACGACCAGTTATCTTGGCGACGATGCAAAGAAGCTAGCCAAACCCCCGGCCAATCTCTCAGCACGGCTGCGCCCATTTTGCTCAGAGTCGGGTGAGGCCCAATTTCAAGCAAGATATCAACCCCTAGCGCCTGCAGCGTTTCTAGCCCGGTACTAAACTGCACAGGCTGCAACAGGTGCTGGCACCAGTAATTGGCATCTAGCGGCTCATCTTCTTTGAGCAGTTGCCCGGTGAGGTTGGCCACAATGGGAAGGGTATGCTTTAGCGGCGTAATCTGTTGGGCAGCTTGTTCAAACAGCGGCACAATCGGAGCCATCAACGGAGAATGAAAAGCATGGGAAACCCGCAAGGGACAAGCGCGAATGCCCTGTTGTTCCAGCTTCTCTAAAAGGGTTTGCACAACCTCACGCGCCCCCGAAATGACCGTATTTTCCGGCCCGTTCACAGCAGCGATCGCCACTTGCTCTGGATAATCTGCCAGCAGAGGCAGCAGCAGTTCACGGCTGGCAAAGACAGCCGCCATCATGCCATTGGCGGGCAAACTCTGCATCAAGCGCCCCCGCTCAGCAATCAGCGTCATCACATCTTCTAGACTAAGGGCACCCGCAAAGCAGGCCGCTGCATATTCGCCAACGCTATGACCCATTACCACATCTGCCTGAATTCCCCAAGACCGCCACAGGTGCGCTAGGGCACACTCTATAGCGACGAGGGCAGGCTGAGTATAGGCGGTTTGATCGAGCCGATCCGAGGCGGAATCGGCATACAGCACTGAGAGCAGCGAACACTCTAAATGTGGCTCTAGAATTGCCGCACAGCGATCGAGAATTTGGCGGAAGGTCGGCTGGGTTTCATACAGATCGCGTCCCATCTGCGCATATTGAGACCCCTGACCCGTAAAGAGAAAGCCAATTCTAGGTCGCGATGATTTTGCCAGTTCTGCAACTGCCACCGCAGGCGTAGCGCCGTGGTTGAGAAAGTCCGTCAGGCGATCGCTGACCTGTTGACTAGAGTTTGCTACCAGCGCTAAGCGATGGGCAAAATGGCTTCGACCCGTATTGGCTGTAAAACAAACATGCGCCAGCGCTTCATCCGGCATCTCAGTGACAAAGTCTCGATAGCGCTCAGCTAAAGCCCGTAACGCCGTCGGGCTTTTAGCCGACAAAGTCAGCAGGTGCAGCGGTCGGGCGATCGCGGCTTCGGCTGCCACTCGCAGCGGCGCTTCTTCCAACACCATATGGGCATTGGTACCGCCAAAGCCAAAAGCGCTAATTCCCGCTAGACGCCGCTCTTGATTGGCTACCTCCCAAGGCTGACACTGTGTAGGAATTGACAACGTCGTTTCTGCTAGAGAAATTCGCGGATTGAGCTGCTGAAGATGCAAATGGGGCGGAATTTTTTGGTGATGCAACGCCAGCACCAGCTTGATGAATCCGGCAATGCCAGCGGCTGGTTCCAAATGGCCAATATTGGTTTTAATCGACCCCAACCAGCACACCTGCTCTGGCGATCGCTGGGGCATCAGCACCGCTTTAAGCGCCTCAACTTCAATCGGATCGCCCAGCGAAGTGCCTGTACCGTGGGCTTCAACGTAGCTAATCTGCTCTGGTGCTACGCTGCCATCTTTGAGCGCTTGATGAATAACGGCTTGTTGCGCTCGACCGTTGGGAGCTGTTAGACCATTGCTGCGGCCATCCTGCCCGACTGCCGAACCCCGCACCAGCGCCCATATATGATCCTTATCTTTAACCGCCTGCGACAGCCGCTTTAACACTACAATGCCGCATCCTTCACCCCGCACGTAGCCATCTGCCCGCGCATCAAAAGTTTTGCACTGGCCGTCTGCAGCCATCATGTTGGCTTGCGATAGGGCAATGGTCAGCTCTGGCGTCAACATCAGATTAACGCCGCCCGCCAGCGCTGCTTCGCATTCACCCCGGCGCAAACTCTGGCAGGCCAGATGTAGAGCCACCAGCGATGAAGAACAAGCCGTATCAACTGACAAGCTGGGGCCGCGCAAATCTAAGACATAGGCCAGCCGATTGGCGACAATGCTACAAGCGCCACCAGTGGCCGTAAAAGCGTCTAAATGTTCTGGATCGCTCAGCAGCAGGCGAGAGTAGTCACTGGTGCTGATACCAATAAACGTCCCCACATTGCTGCCTGATAGCTGGGCTGGGGATTGGCCGGCCTGCTCTAAAGCTTCCCAGGCGACCTCTAGCAACAACCGCTGTTGCGGATCCATCCGCTCTACTTCAGGCGCTGAAATACCAAAAAATTTTGGATCAAATTGATCGATCTGCTCTAAAAAGCCACCCCAGCGGGTGCTGAGTTTGCCTGGAACCGCAGGGCTAGGATCGTAGATCGCATCGTTTTGCCAGCGGCCAGCGGGAACCTCAGTAATGGCATTTATCCCGTTTTCGAGCAGGTGCCAAAAGGCTTCTGGGTCGGTTGCTTGCGGAAAACGACAACCCATTCCAATGACGGCAATAGATTCTTGAAAATTCCCCTGCTGAGCCAGTTGAGACTCCAGTAAGGCTCGTTTTTCGAGTGAAAGCTGGCCAATCCGTCGGGAAAGTGTATCCACGAAAATGCCTCCCTTAATTAGGAATTGGATTGTTCAAGCGCTTTGATCGTTTCGTCTGCAGAAAGGTGTTCGATGTAGCTGAGAAGCTGATCAATCGATTGATCGCGGCTCGATGGGGGCTGCGATCGCTCAGGTTGAGAACTTTCGGCACCGTCCTGGTCGAGGCTGATCAAATATTGCGTCAGGCTTTGAATGGAGGGATATTCCCAGGGCAAGGTCGGCGAAAGGGGACGATTCAACCACGCTTCTAAATCGCCAACCAAATCAACCGCATCCATTGAACCCAGCCCATAGTAAGAGAAAGGCTGATGGCGATCGATGTCGAGGCTGCTCAAGCCTAGGCGTTGCGCTAGACGAGCCGTCAACCAAGACTCAATGCCCATTTCTGAAAAGGGATCTGCCGGGAGACGGTTTGCCCCCAAGGCGTCAGCGGTGGCCGCAGATAGCGCTAACTCATTGAGGGTTGGCGCGCTCCATTGCCCCACAATCGCCAGCTCATCGGCTAAAAACTGAGCCCGACAGGTGCGCCGCTGCACCTTACCGCTAGAGGTTTTGGGCAAACTGCCAGTTTTAATTAAGACGACAGCGTATACATTCAAATCGTGGTGTTCGGCGATCGCCAATCGAATAGCACCGACGACTTCTTCTAGATTTAATTTGCGAATGTGCGATCGCTCTACTTCTTGAACAATAACGAGTTTTTCTGTGTCATTCACGTCTACTGAAAACGCCGCCCCACAATCGGGTCGCAAAGCCGGATGGCTCTGAAACGCCGTCAGTTCAAGGTCTTGAGGATAGTGATTGCGTCCCCCAATAATGATCAGATCTTTGAGACGACCCGTAACAAACAACTCGCCTGCGTGTAAGCAGCCTAAGTCACCCGTCCGCAAAAAGGGGCCTTCCTCAGTGTCTTGCAAATAAGCCTGAAAGCTCTGCTGTGTCGCTTCGGCATTTTGCCAGTAACCCTGGGCTACACTAGCGCCCTTAACCCAAATTTCACCAATTTCGTCTGGTTGACAGCGCGTTAGCGTCTGAGGATTGGCAATGACCACCTGCAAATCTAGAATGGCTTTGCCGCAACCGACAATCACCTGCGTTTCTACCTGGCTGTCTGCCGCATCCTCCACCAAACGCAGCTGGTTTTGCTGCAACGCGCTGGCTTGCACAGTGTGAAAAATCGGTAAATGCTGTTTAGATCCCCCCGAAACAATCAGCGTGGTTTCGGCCATGCCATAACAGGGATACAGCGCTTCTCGCCGAAATCCACACGGCTCAAAAGCGGTGGCAAAGCGCTCTAGCGTTTGAGCGCGAACAGGTTCAGCCCCATTAAAGGCGACCTCCCAGCTACTTAAATCAAGCGTAGCCCGCTGTTCTTCTGAGACTTTGCGCACACACAAGTCGTAGGCAAAGTTAGGCGCACCGCTGGTAGTCGCTCGATAGGTGGAAATGGCCTGCAGCCAGCGGATTGGCTTTTGCAAAAAGGACACAGGCGACATGAGAATGCAAGGGATCCCTAAGTAAAGGGGTTGCAACATGTTGCCAATTAAGCCCATGTCATGAAAGAGGGGTAGCCAGCCGACAAAAATGGTGTCTTGGCTGTGTCCCATCGCCTGTTGGATTAACGCCTGGTTGTGGAGCAGATTGGCATGGCTGACCATGACGCCTTTGGGCGTACCCGTAGAACCTGAGGTGTATTGCAGAAAGGCCAGTGTATCTGTTTGTACATTCGGCTCGCACCAGCTAGCGGCCAGGTGATCTGCCGTTTCGTCACTAGCAAACCACTGCATCTGTTGCAGGTCAGGGGACTGATTGATCTGGCGGCTAATATTGGCTAAAACGCTGGTTGTCGTTAGGCTTGCCGTGGCTTGGGCATCTGTGATGATGGTTTGCAGCCTGGAGAGGGAATGATTATTCCGGGGTGGGTAAGCAGGCACAGCCACAACCCCAGCGTATAGACAGCCAAAAAAGGCTGTGATATAGTCTAGACCCGCCTGATAAAGCAGCAAAATGCGATCGCCTGCTGATACGGTCGCCTGCAACTGAGCCGCGATCGCCTGTGCTCTTTGATCAAGACGCTGATAGGTCAATTCAGTTGAGTCAGTTTCGCCGTCTTCAAGGAACGTATAGGCAACCTGATCAGGCTGTTGCGCCGCTCGAAGTCGTAAAAGATCAATTAGGGTGGAAAAATTATTCGTACGCATGTCAAGCTCAAGTAGAATCGGCTATCGAATGGGAACTAGATGGTTCACGATTGGAGCAGCAATCTGCACCATCTAGCGAACCATCGGGCATAAAACTATCGTCGTCATTGCCTGCTTAGAACTTGCAACCTTAAGTCAGAGGCAGTACAGCCGCTGAACGCTTGTTGCTGAACAGACAGTTCTGAGAAAAAGGTCTTTCTATATCCCGTAGCCTTTGGGCAAAAAATCTACTTCTAGCCAGTCCAGGAAATCTACAGTGAAGACGCTGTGTGTGGCACAACAGGGTCTATGAAACTCGTTAACTTAGATCGGAATGAATTTTCACTCCTACATGTTCACGAAATATAGACTAAGGTTTAGAAATATGTCAACCCTCTTTTAACTTCTTTGCAATTAGAAACTTTACTTTTACTAAATTGAGCGTTTGATTCTAGTTGTTTAGAACCGACAGAGTCCTTTTGTGTTGGGGAATACAGGATTTGCGATCAGCTATGAAACCAATAGAAATTAACCTATGTCAGCAAATTGTATTCCCCTAACATTGACATCACTTTAGATTTAGTTTAGATTCTCCATGAATGATTATTCCGCTAGTTTTGCCTAGCTGGACTTAATCACCTTGCCTGACGGCCAAACGTATCCAGGGATAAACCAAGGACAGCAGCATGAAAGCGTTTGTGACGGGTAGCACCGGGCTATTAGGCAGTAATCTTGTGCGGTTGCTGGTAGAACAAGGCCACAGGGTTAAAGCTTTAGTTCGCTCTCCTGAAAAAGCCCTAAGGCTCTTTGGCGATCTCGATGTCGAACTAGTGAAGGGCGACATGCTTGATCTAGAGGGCTTTGTCGAAGAGTTGCAAAGCTGCGATGTTTTATTTCATACAGCCGCCTATTTTCGCGAGTCTTTTCAACCCGGTGAACACTGGCAAAAACTAGAAGAAATTAACATTACCGCCACTATCAATTTGCTGCGCTACGCCAAACAATACCAGCTTAAAAAAGTGGTTTATGTCAGTTCTGCGGGGGTCATTGGTAAGTTACCGGATGGAACGGCAGGCAATGAATCTACCCCGCCTCATCCCATTACTTACCAAGACCCTTATTTTAGAAGTAAGCTTTTTGCCGAAAAAGCAATTGATGCTTTTTTAGCCGAGCATCCGCTAGAAGTGACGCTGATTCTACCAGGATGGATGTTTGGGCCGGGTGATGTGGCTCCAACCAGTAGTGGCCAGTTTGTTTTAGATTACGTTAACCGCAAGCTACCCATTCTCATCGATGGCGGTGCTTGCATCGTTGATGCCAGAGATACCGCGATCGCCATGATTAAAGCAGCAACACTTAGCGGTCGTTCTGGTGAGCGATACATTGTTGGCGGACATTACTACAGTCTAGAAGACCTTTGCAAAGCCTTGACGGCTATCACTGGCGTTCCTTTACCGGGTTTTCGCCTGCCCCATCGGCTGCTGATGGCGTATGCTTGGATTTCGGAACGCTACAGTCAGGTCACGCACCGCCCTATCCTGATTTCCTGTAATGGTGCTAGAAATTTGTACGCCAAATTAAAATGGAACTCGGATAAAGCGGTGCAAGAACTGGGCATTGCCTTTCGGCCTATGGAAGAAATGCTACAGGATCAGGTGAATTGGTACCGTCAGCATCATTATTTATAGCGATCGCCTTTAAGTGTCAGTCACTCAATAAATGGCTGCAAGCCGCTGACAGAAAACCTTTTAGTTCGCCTTTCGCTCTTTGCCTGCGGCCTTGGGCGCTATCAGGCGATCGCCCAAGATAACCCAAAGCCTTTTGGCTCGGTTAAGACGGGCAGTGATTATGCTGAGCAGATATGGCGATCGCTTTGCCATATCCGTCTCAAATTTGGTAACCAGCCATACTAACCACCCCAGTTTGAATAGGGTGAAGAAACACAATAGTATCCCCCACAAAAGGAATTTATGGTGTCTCTTCGAACCGTTAGTTTTTTCGCCAGCTTGATGGTTGCAACAGCGGCGAGTACCGCGATCGCGGCTCAAACGCCTTTGTTCAATCCTGCCACGGCTTCATCCACGCATCCCACTGCTCCTCTGGCTCAACAACCCACCCGCCCCTCGCCCTCCCGGTTGCTCACCCGTCGCGTTCAGCAAGACCTGGCTCAGCGGCTCAACGTTTCGCCCAACAGCCTGCAAATCATCGAAGCCACGCCGCAAACCTGGCCCGATCAATGCCTGGGGCTAGCCCGTCCTAACGAGCGCTGTCGCGGTGGCGAAGTGCGCGGCTGGCGGGTACAGGTCGCCAGCGCTCAGCAGATGTGGACTTATCGCAGCGATCGCTTTGGCTACCAGATCGAGCTAGAACCCCTACCAACAGCACCGGACTTTGGCACAGGGGATTTTTCGGTTGAAACCAGTCAGCAACTGCTTACCACAGTAGCCGAACAGGTAAATCAACCTGTGAGTCGCTTGAGTGTTCTAGAAGTACAATCGGCAACTTGGGATGGCTGCTTGGGTGTGTATGAACCTGATACAGCCTGCACTGCTATTGCGCTGGCAGGCTTTAGGGCACTGGTTAGTGATGGTCAAACAGTTTGGGTTTACCACCTCAGTGAAAACGGTCTGCAAATTGCTCAAAATCCAACTGCTAGCGGTGCTCAATTGCCGCTGCTGGTGTCGTTTATGCCTGTAGCAGAAACGCCCAACCCTGAGGATGATTTAGAAACACAAATCATTTTTCAAAGCCAGCTCAGCGGCGATCTAGCAGGCTCAGTGCAAAGAACCATCCTGACAGCCGATGGCAATCTTTACCGCGAACAGCTTCGGCCCATCGGCGGCGGGGAGCCAACCCGTGAGCTGATCAAAACCCTGAGTTCTGCTGAGGTTGAAGCCTTTCGTAACCAGCTAGCGCAGCTTCGCTTCGCTAACTTCAATCGTTTGCGCTACCTGACTGAAGCTGCCTTTGCCGACTATCCCACCACTCGTCTGCAAACGCCCTTTGCCAGTGTTGAATACATTGACCTCGTTGTCGATCAACTCCCCTCCGACCTGCAGGCGGTGATCACCCAATGGCAGAGCTTTACCCAAGCTGAGGGCTGAGGGCAGAAGGAAAGTTTTTCTGTCAGCGGCTTTCAGCACTTCGAGGATCTTAATGCTGGTGGCTACAGCTATAGCTATGCCTACGAGCAATTAAGGTTTGCCCTCGGATTGATCCAAGCAGGACAAAAAGCGATCGCCCAGCAGAAAACCACTTACTATTTAAGCAAGCGATTGGCTCAGCGCCGAGCGGTCTATCTATAGATCCGCTCCGCCGCCGCCGCTAGACAGCCAGCCGACTGTGACGTTCCTGCCGCGCCAAAATGACTCCACGCCAGCCTGAGCCGACTATCTATCAGCTCAAAATCACTCTAAGGGACATCCGTCCCCCCATTTGGCGGCGAGTACAGGTGCGCAGTGACACTACGCTAGCCCATTTGCACTGGGTAATTCAGATTTCTATGGGGTGGACGAACTCCCATCTTCATTCTTTTTCTATTCAAGGAGTCAGGTATGGGACACCCCTGCCTGAGTTGGGCTTGGATGAAATCGGCTTGCGTAATGAGCAGTCGGCTCAGCTCAGCAAAGTGATTCTAGGAGAAAAGTTCAAATTCTTCTATCTCTATGATTTTGGCGATGCTTGGGAGCATGAAATCTTAGTTGAGAAGGCACTTGCAGCGGCGGCTGAGGTTGACTATCCCATCTGCATTAAAGCTAAGCGGGCTTGCCCACCCGAAGACTGCGGCGGAACTTTCGGCTATGAGGCGTTTCTAGAAGCTATCCAAACGCCAAACCATCCTGAACACGAGGAAATGCTTGAATGGGTGGGGGGCAGCTTTGACCCAGAAGCTGCTGAACTCGCTGAGATCAATGCTCAGCTCAAGATGATTCCCGCTTGAGCCTATAGCCAAAACACGGCTGCAAGAGCGAAAGGCAGAAGCAGAAAATAAAATGAAAGGTTTGCTATAGAAGGCTTTCAGCCATTTGAGTATCTCAACCTGAGTGGCTATGGCGATACAAGCATCAACTGCTTAAAGGTTATGGCACATCTCTATCCTCGCATTTTGCTAATTGGTGTCACTGGCGGCACAGGTAGCCGAGCAATTAAAGGCTTTTTAGCCCAATACGCACCAGCGCAAATCCAGGTAATGACCCGTCGGCGAGATTTAACCCGCCCCCTTTTACAAAAGCTAGATCAGCTAGGCATCGGTATTGTAGAAGCCGATTTGGACGAGGCTGATTCTCTGAGCGCTGCGTTAACCGACATTTCAGCTCTTTACTGTCATGCGCTGAGCGGTGACGAATCTAAAACCGACCCTAGCGAAGTGGCTCGCGGTCGGCGGCTAGCTACAGCCGCCCAGCAAACAGGTCTGCAACAGATCGTGTATCACTCAGCCAGCGGCGTTGAGCGCCAATCAGGGGTTCGCCGGATTGAGCAAAAATATCAAATCGAACAAATTTTGCAGCAGGCAGCCCCGTCCACCACAATGCTACGAGCCTGTCTGTTTATGGAAGAATTTTGGAAAGCCTATACCCGTCCCGCCATTTTGCGGGGTAAATTTCCCTTTTCTATTCCCGCAGATAAACCGCTATACCTGGTTTCGACTAAAGACTTGGGGCAGGTAGCTGCTGCTGTCATGCAAAATCCGGCAGCCTATAGCGGACGCCACATTGAGTTAGCCGCCGATGTTTTGACACCACGACAGATAGCTGCCGCTTTTGGCCGAGTTCAGGGGCAGACCGTTGTGCATCAAAATATCCCGGCGGCATGGTTTTTAGTTTTGCTGCGCTTTGAACTGTATCAGCTAATCCGCTGGTATCGCCAGGAGGGGTGCCAGGCGGATGTCGCTAGCCTGCGCCAGGAATTTCCCGGCCTGCTAACCACGTTTCAGCAATTTCTTGAGGAAACGCACTGGGCAAATCCCCGCTTAGGCTACGCAGACCTGAGCTTTGCCGCCAATGCCTCAGTTACTTCTTGTTAGCGTAGCCGCAAGCGTCGAAAGCGCAGACTTTCTTGGGTAGGGCGAGGTTCGACCTGATTAGCTGGCTGACGGCGATCGCCAAAGAAAACTTGATCTAACGCCAAACGGTTGTAGCCAACGCCAGCTAGCAAAATAAACAGAACAATATTGTAGATAAGCTGACTAGAGGCCGAATCCCAGTTTTGAACAACAGTGACTCCGTACATCAAAACTGCCATCAGCCCAAACAAAACAACTAGCGAAACGCGAGTAAACAAGCCCAAGAGCAGGCAAAGGCCAAAAATCATTTCAACCGGGGCGACACAAAAGGCCGTGAGTCTGACTAAAAACTCCGGCATCCAGGCTGCCTCCATAGCCCCAACCATCGACTCGGCAAACCCCGGCAGATTGCCAATGCGGGTAAAACCGTGATTAAAGTAGTTGATGCCAACGACAATACGTAGCAAAGCATAAGCCAGGGAAAGGTCGGCTACTTTAAGCCCGAAGGAATTTCGGTCGCCGTTCATAGAACCTCCTGATGTGGGCGGTTAACAGGTCAAATTGACGGGTCAGATCTGAAAGAAGTGCAAACCAGGGCGATCGCGGGCGATCGCGCACTAATCTCTGGTGGCGTAAAAACTACTGTTTATTAAAATAGCGCCCTCAATCTTTAACGACCAGTGTTGCCCCATACGTTGGCGGTTTAAGTTGGCTACTCAAGCAGGTTTAGCAAGGGCGATCGCAGCCGCTAAAACCAAGGAATATTATCTAGCAAAGCTTTTAACAAGCCCTGAAAATTTTGTCGGAAAAGCACCGCCAAAAGACCGCAGAAAACAGCTGTTGTGCCCATCACCCAGACAAAATGATGCACCTGCCAAATGCCGCCAAACAGGGCAAAGGCAATCAACCCGGCACTGGCACCGCCCGCAAAAAGCCAACCGACGGGCTGAGCGGTCTTAGACGGAGACTTAAAAGAGTTTAGTGGAGGCTGCTCTGACAGAGTGGTCTTGTCTTTTTCTAAGGGCTTGTGCTTGGGCTGGCTTGCCGCAGGCGGATTATTCACCCGGCACCCAGGCCACAAAAAATATTTTAGCCAACCCTTAGCTGCAACCGTCATAAAAACTTGACGGTAGAGACTAGGCTAAGCAGCGCCTAGCCATATAGAGAGTAAGTTGCAGAATTGGGTTAATCATAGCTTTGAATGGCGGGAAATCTCTACTCCGACTCGATGTGCAACAGCTGCTTAATCAGCACATACAGACAAGACGTACTCATTTGTACATTGCAACTGGGGATGACAGATAGGGCGTTGCTTTCAGTCAAAAGGAGACCCGCTATGGCTAGAAGTTTGATCACGACAGCTTACCTAAAACAGCAGCCTTTAGCAGACACTCGCATCACCTTATTGCATCAGGTGATTGCCGAGGGCATTCGGCAATCCCAGCAGAATGCCAACCAAGCCCATTGGAGCTTTGTGATTGCAACGTTCATGTCTACAGCCAGTGCTTTAATTGGTTTGAGTGGGGCGGGGCTGCTCTTGTTTGGTCAGGCTTCAGAAGGCTCAGTAACAACGGCTGTCGGTTTGGCCTCTGGTGTGTACTCTTATCAGCTTTCGAAGGAGGCGGCTGAACGCCAAAAGCAAGCCAACGATCGCCTAGAACAGCTACTGCTAGAACTGAAAATTGAAACTCCTCAACCTTAAACCAGGTTGAAAGTTAGTAGCTTTTGGGTACTAGAGCTGTCTATACACTCTCTTTTTTGGCCATTTGAGGGTTTCAATCCTGATGGCTCCAGTTATCTCTCGGTTTGGGCGATCGCCAGCAATGTTCTAGGCAGATTGCCGTCAACAGAGGAATACGGCTGATCGTTTGCAATCAGCCGTATGCGGTGGCAAATCGATATTCGCCCTGATTTAATTCAAGCAGCCACCTTTAAACGAAGGCAGGCACCCGCTGGTTTTGCACCACATAGGGCGTTAGCTCAACATACTGATTGAGGTAGGTATGAAGCTGGGCTTTCATCTGCTGCACCATGTCTTCATACGCAGCAGCAGGGCGGGCGGACGAAGGCGCTGTTGCTAGCACCTTTTGTTCTGCCTGACGCATAATTTGCCAAAGTTGCTTTTGCATCACCTGGTAGGTGGGGTTGAGAATTCCCCAAACATTGGTATCTGCAAGGCGATAGTCATCGTCGAGATGCTGTTGCTGATTGAAATGGCGTCTGGCATCGATTTCTTGAAAGCGCTGAATCAGCGCGATCGCTTCGGGATGGTTAAAAGACATATAGACAAGCTGATTGTCTCGCTCCAAAGCTTCATGCAGCTGATGGGCAAACTGCTCATAGCGGGCAAAACTGGCCTGAGTTGCGGGGCTGCCATCAATGATCGGTAGCGATTCTTGGGCAGCAAAATAGGCCGTCGCCACTCCCCCCGTCAGCCCCGGCGAAATTAGCGGATCAACAAAAAAGGCCGCATCTCCAATTATTAGCCAGCCATCGCCACTAACCTGACGGCTGTGAGTGCGCACATTGGCGCGGCTTAGATAGTCATGCTGCCCGTAGTAATCGCTGGCCAGAGTTGCGTCGGCTAGCAGTTGAGCAATGGCCGGATATTTGGCAGCGTAATGTGCAAAAACGGCTTTTGGCCCTTGCGTGTGAAAAAC
Organism: Almyronema sp.; assembly: GCF_052168255.1. Lineage (NCBI taxonomy): Bacteria > Bacillati > Cyanobacteriota > Cyanophyceae > Nodosilineales > Nodosilineaceae > Almyronema > Almyronema sp. Next base: position 19,757 of record NZ_JBQLZL010000001.1, read on the forward strand.
GCGATCGCGATCCTCCCGCAGCACCAGCCCTACACTCACCACCTCATCAGCCTGACACCCAAGGGTTTGCTGCAGAACTTCCCGCTTGGCAACCTCACCCGTAGAGGATAGCAGTTGCTGCAACAGGGGATTAAGCTGCCCATCCGTCACCTGTTGCCAGGAGACGAGGGGAATGTACCAAAGCCAGCCTTCTTGAAAGCACAAATGCTGAGTATATTCATCGCGCGAGAATTGGGCGGCGGCCTGCCACTGTTCAAAACTGTCTAGACGCCGAACGTTTTTGAAATAACCCCAAACAGCATTGTTTTGGAACAGGCTATGGGTTTGAGTATGCAGGTTGAGATGCTTCGCCAAAGCGCTGGCTGGGCCACTCGCATCGACTAGCAGCTTAGCGTTTAGACAAAATTCTTGCTGATCGGCTTGATAAACAATTTGATTGCCAAGCTGACTCAAACAAGAACGCTTGAGATTAACCCTAGCGCCTTGCAGCACTTCGACGCCCAGGCGACGAGCATTGGCAATTAGCAAGCTTTCTAGCACGCGGCGTTCAATTTGAAAAGTTTCGTCGAAAGTTTCGAGAATGTACTCAGGAGCTTGCAAAATATGGTCAATTGCTTCATCGACGTAAAAAAATCCCAAGCCATTTTTGGGAAAAAACAGTCGATTGAGTGTTTCCTGGCGAATACCAACAGAGCGTAGGGCTTTGCAAAAGCCTGAAAGTGTACTCTCACCAATTTTGTGGCGCGGAGTTTTAGAACGCTCTAAGACAATAATGCGGCTTTGAGGACGAGCTAGCTTAACCCAGGAAGCATAGAGGAGTCCTATCGGGCCAGCTCCAATGATGGCGATATCGTAGCTTGAAACCTTCTGCGCAAGTGTTTTGGCTGACATGTGATTAGTTTCTCAGAAGAAAATCCGATCGGTGGGCTACGTGCCAGGGAACAGGAGTTAAACTAAAAAATTTCTTTAAAAAAGAGGATTGTATTTTTACGGAATATGAAGCGGAGGGTTAAAAAAGTTGTGTAGAATTACGGTCTAGCGGCTGTGAAGCCAGCAGCGATGCCCGATGAACTGAACTGAAATTAGCCCTGCGATCGCTTCAGACGAGCCAACTTAGCCCCAAAAAAACTGCCAGCAAAGTTCAACTTGCTGGCAGTAATATTGATAGCAAACCAGTTTTCTCAACTGAGTCAGATGTCATTGGCGGGAGAAAACCAATCCTTTTGATCAGCTTCCTAACTTGTCGCCAAAGCCTATAGGGTTATACCGATTCTTCAAAAGAAAGGTACAGATGAGACTGACGAAACGTATGC
>NZ_JBQLZL010000002.1:0-66305 GCF_052168255.1 Almyronema sp.
TGGAGTCAGTGCTGAAAGAGGCTGTGTCCTAACAGCTCTGTCTATAGCTATAACACTCAGCGCAAGCAACAGGCCAATTAGGGAGAAGGGCGTCTGGCAGCGCTGGTAGTCAGTTGTTGAAAATCCCCTATCAGAAGGATGTCTCTAGCGACGAGATCGTAAATGCTGACGAGGGTAGCAAAGTCAGTTTTATAGATTCTTTTCCAAAAGCCTATGCAAAGCCTGATTCAAGAAATTCAGCAAACCCTAGTTGATCTGGTAGGGAGCGGTGTTGCTGCCATTCCAGGCATTTTGGGAGCGCTGATTATTTTAGCGTTAACGGGTTATGGAGCAAACTTAGCCCGACGGGTGACGGCTTCTTTAGCAGATCGGCTTTTGAACAACCGTTCGCTACAGTCGTTGCTGACTCAAATTGGCTACATCACCGCCTGGATTGTCGGCATTCTAATCGCGGCTATTGTTGCTTTTCCGGGGTTGGCCTTAGGCGATGTCGTGGCGCTGTTAGGGCTAGGTTCGGTGGCGATTGGTTTTGCCTTTCAGGATATTTTCAAGAATTTCTTGGCCGGAATACTTTTGCTGCTGCAACAGCCCTTTCGGCTGGGCGACCAAATTATTGTCAATGACTACGAGGGCACGGTCGAAGAAATTGCGTTGCGCTCAACTCAAATCCGCACCTACCAGGGCGAAGTTATTGTTATTCCCAACTCAATTGTCTTTACCAATTCAGTGCAGGTCAGAACGGCGCAAAAGTATCGTCGTACCGATTTAGCCATCGGTGTAGATTACAATACCCCTCTGGATATGGCGGTTGAGACTTTGCTGAAAGCAGCCAATAGCGTTGAAGACGTGTTGGACAAACCGCCCGCCGAGGTAGATATCGTGGAATTTGGCGATAGCTCAATTAACCTGGTGGTACGTTACTGGACAGCACCTCAACAAGCCAACGTCCGCCGGATTCAAACCCAGGTGGTGATTGCCTTAAAGAAAGCTTGCGATCAAGCCGATATCAATATTCCGTATCCTATTCGCACTGTTTATTTTTTCAACCAAGAAAAATACAACGACCACTATGCCCTCAACCAGCGAGATGGCGTCAGCCAAGAAGTTGGTGTTAGCGATCGCAATTAGAACTAGCCTAACCCACTCGCTAAAATCGATAAGCCTGTCCCTGAATCCATATTTGGGTCGGGACAGCTTCGCCCTGGCGATTGACACTCACTTCCACTAAAAACTGCTCTGGCTGCTCGGCTTGTGCCGTTTGGATGCGATCGTTAATGTCTTGGCGCTGATCTTCAGGGATGTAATAGCGCTCTAACCCATAAAGCCAGCGGCTACGCGGCCCTGCACTAGGCGGTGGGGTAGCAATTCCTTTGAGAACGACCTGGTTAGCGCGAAGCTGGGTTGGGCGATCGCCTGAAATAGCAATCGGTTGCCAGGGTTGAGGGGGCTGAGTGTTGGTTTCAGCAGGGGCTTGTAGCGTCAGGTAAAACGTCACCTGCTGCGGCAATGGGCCTGATAGGTCCGTTGGTGTTGCTTGCTCAGCTATCCAGTTTTCCCAACCGTCAAGGGTTGACAGGGTTTGCTGCTGAGAAATGTTGTAATTGAGGGTGACGTAATAGCCGCGAAAAAGATCATAGGGATCGACAGGAGCCGTTTGTAAAATCACCGATGTGCCAAAGGCGCGTGTCCAGCTAGCCTGAGCGGGAATGAGCAAAATCAAGCCTAGCTGCAACACCAGAGGCAACCAGAACCGCCAGCGAGCCGTTTGAGACTGGAAATTTGAGTTATTCATGAGTGGGAACGCTCCTCGCAGCTAGCCGATGGCGATGGCGCTCAAACCCTATGCCAGCAATAATCACCAGCACGCCGCAGAGAACGAAAGTTCCCGACTTAAGGAGCAATCCGGTTTCGTATTCAAAAACCCGGCTGAGAACCTGCAAAGTTAGCAGCACAATCCCAAACCAAAAGGCACCCCGATGAACTCGGTTTAGCCCCTGCTGAATACAGCCAACCGCAGTTAAAAACAGCAAAAGATTAAAGATTAGCGTAGCGATCGCTCCCACAGGGGTAACCACCCAGTGCCAATAGGCCACACCTGCCGTTATCAGCAAAAAGAAAGCAATGGTTGCATCCAGCCCTGACCAGCGCCAACCCTGGCGAGGGCGATCGCGCCAGCCCAGCGTTATCCAGGCCCAAAGCATAACCACTGAAAGGATAACAACTGAGCCGCTGCCTAGCCAATAAGTCTCCAAAACATCCCAGTTAACAGCCTGAGGATTGGATTGGGTTGGTTCTGACCAGATGGCGTAAAACGAACCAACGTAATAGAGTAATCCTAATCCCCCAATAGCCAACCGCTGAGCGATGGGTTGAAAGCGTTGCGCCTCAGATAGTTCAATTGCTCCCCAGCGATCGCGGTAAGCCCAAAACAACGCGTAAGGAACCAAAATCAGCCACAGCGTCAGTCCCAAAGGCAGACCACTGGCTAGCTGCGCCAAAACAATCCAGTAAGAAGCTGAAACTGCGATCGCCCCCAGGCCAAAAATGGCTTTTGAATGGCAGCGATAGGCCAGAGAAATAAATAATCCTGCCGCCAGCAACGGCATTGCCTCCAACGTCCAGCGCCACTGAACAGCCTCTCCCCAAACCGTTTGCCACAATCCCGACCAATAGCCAAAGCTCAGCAACACCACCGCTAAAATACCTAACGGTGTTAGCCGCAGGCTGTAAGCCATCAGCCAGGTACCCAAACTCCAAGCCAAACACAGGTCATAGAAGCTACCGCTACGATGAAAAAGCTGCCCGCCTAAGGCCAAATTGGCACCGAGGAGCAATGCGCCTAGCAACAGCAACCCTTGCCCCAAGCGCCGCCGCCCCGTCTCTGGCTGAGCGTGCTGCCACAGTTCAAAGCCAGCAGCATTAACACCCACAAAGGCGGTGAGCAGTAAAAGTAATTTGAGGTTGCGGGGAATCGCCTGCCAGTTGGCCGCCACAAAGGTGATAGCCCCAATCCCCAGCAAAATAGCACCTAAGCCAATCAAAATGGCGGTGAAGCGATTCTGGGCATTACTTTCGATCTGATCGAGCTGGTAGCGACTGGCCAGTTGGTGTCGCTGTTCATCGTTAATCAGCCCTTCTTGCTGCCATTGTGGCAAGGCTTGTGCCAGTTCTTGACGAAACTTTTCAGATGCCATGAGGAGATCCGCCTAACTGATTTTAGTGTGTCAGCAATTGGCGATATTCGAGTTTTCCTTATGCCAGCTTAGGCATTGGCTCGGAAACCTGCCTACACTGGCAGCAGTGACGTTAGCACGCAACATGGCAAATAGGGTTTGGGGTGCATTCGAGAAAGTTCAACGCTGGCTGCCAGCGCTGGATGCGAGAGTTTGGCTTTTGGCAGGCGGACGACTACTCTCTCAAATTGGCATTGGCTTTACGCTGTTCTATGCGCCTATTTTTTTCGTCGATCAGGTAGGACTTTCAGCCACTCAGGTAGGTTTAGGGATTGGCATAGGCGCGATCGCAGGGCTAATTGGCCGCTTCTGGGGCGGGTCTATGGCTGACTCACCGCAATGGGGACGGCGCAAAACATTGCTTTTATCAGCAGCAATTTCGGCAATTGCTGACGCGATTTTGTTTACGGCAGACAATTTTCCTTTGTTTACGCTGGGTAACGTGGTGATGGACTTTGGCGTCGGGCTTTACTGGCCTGCTACTGAAGCTGTCGTAGCTGATATCACGGTTGCCGAGCAACGCAACGAAGCCTTTGCCATTGTGCGCCTAGCCGATAGCATTGGCCTGGGGCTAGGGGTGGTTATGGGAGGCGCTTTGATCTCACTTACTGGCCTGTATCGTGCCCTTTTTGCCATTGATGGGGTAACGTTTCTGCTGTTTTTTGGGGTGATTTATTGGGCGATCGCCGAAACTTTGCCAGACCAGCCAACAGATAGCCCTTTCTTTGAAGGCTGGGGCGTGGCGCTGCGCGATCTTAATTTGCTCACCTATGTCACCGTCAATATCTTTTTCACCAGCTATCTGGCGCAAATGCAAAGTACGCTGCCAGTTTACTTTAACCAGTTTGTCTCAGTAGGCGATTCAGGCAAGGGCCTTTCCGAAGCCACGCTAAGTGTGCTGTTTACAGGATATGTGGTTCTAACCGCCCTGTGTCAGTTACCGATGGCTCGACGATTAAAGGGACTGCGGCTACCGAGAGCTTTAATGTTCTCGGCTTGTGCCTGGGGTGTTGGTTTCGTTTTTATCTATTTAGCAGGTACGCTTACGACTCTGCCGCTGCTTTGGGCAGTGCTGGCACTCAGCACAATGGCGATCGCCACAGTAGCCTACACGCCAATTTCTTCCGCCATTATTGTTTATATGGCACGAGACGATTTGCGGGGCGTCTATCTTTCGGTCAACTCTATGTGTTGGGCGTTGGGCTACCTCATTGGCCCGCCGCTGGGGGGGTGGGCGCTGGATCAACCAAGGGCGATCGCCGATGGATTCTGGCTAGCAGCCGCGCTGAGTGTCGGAGGGGCGATCGCCATTTTGCACATTCTCGATCGACGCCTGGTTCATCCATAACCGTGGGGTAAAGCGCCACCCAGCGATAAAAAACTAAGGAAACTGACTCAGGCGATCGCGAACCAGCCACCCCAAACTTACCAACGCTGCGATCGCAACAGCGCCTATACCGATGGGGCTAGGCACCCAAAAAATGGCTTCTAGATGATTGAGCTGACCCAGTTGCAACGTTTGGCCGTTTTGCCAGGAGGTAGCCGGGGAGGTGACAATCTGCCGAATGCCCCAGGGGGTAGTCAAACTAAACTGAAGGCTAAGAGGCTGCAGGTTAGCAAAGACACCTCCAGTCGGCTGACCTGCTTTGACCGAGCGCAGGTCTAGATCCCAAGTTAGCTGGTTGCGCAAAGCCAAAATCCAGTTGTTTTGTTTTAGGCTAAGCTGCGATCGCACCTGAGTTGTACCCAGCATTTCTGAGAGCAGCCCGGTTGTCTCCACCGTCATCAGATGGTTAAACTTTTCGACCAGTTCTGCACCGTTGTTAAAGGGCACTTCAAGCTGCCAGGTTTGCGGGGTTGGCTGCCGAACTGAACCACCTAGGGTACGAACCTGGTGAGCAACTTGATCAAACCACGGCTGCACTTGCCTAGCACTGAGCTGGGTAAAGCGATCGGCTAGCTGGATTTGCTGCCTCACCAACCCATGCGTTTGGCTATCAAAACGAATGTCAATTGCCGATTGAAAACAACCCGATAGCAGCAATGCTGCTAGCACCAGGCAACTCGCCAATCCTAACCGCCGCCAACTCATGCTTATCCTCTCATCTGGCAAAATCATTATCGGTCATGGGCTTCTACTTGAGGCGATGGAAAGCCAGAATCTATCCGCACAAGGGCAAACTTTCCACCTGTCTCAGCCTTGGCTCAACGGATTTTTGCAAGGCTTGTACACCTCCCCGCTGGTAGAAAGGCTATCCCCAACCAATTAATCCTCCTATCACCAGCGCTGCCGCTGCTAAAGCAACCCAAAGAAACAAATTGTCTTGAGTATTGACCTGACTCAAATCAATCGGTTCTGTTTCTGGTTTGGATTTAGCTTTTGGCTTTCGGGGCTGACGCTCGGTTTGGGCATAGCGGTTCAGATTGGGAGTCATATCTCGATCTTTTTCATCCAGCCCGCCTAAATCAGGAATCTGGCTTAACCACTCTGGACGGGCTTTGAGCTTAGGGGCTTTGAGGATGTAGAGCAGTCGTTTAGCTTGTTTACGGGTTTCTAAGTCTGGATGCAAGACTAATTTTTCGCACAGCGCGATCGCATCTTGAGAGCGATCAACCGCCGCATAGGCATTCACCAGCCAGGTTTGAATTTCGCCGCCTAAAAGCGTCGTCCGGTTGGCCAGCGCCAGCGCTTTTTCAAAGTGGGCGATCGCTCGCCGATAGTCACCCCGTTCAAAAAGCTGTAGCCCTGAAGCAAACTCAACTTTGGCAAACTTAGTATTTTCGGACCCCATTGTTTGAAATTTTTGCGATTCAGCAGACATCATGTATATATGGATTCTAAGAAACTCTGCTGCCCTATAGGGGTTTAGCGCCAGTTCAAAGGTCGGGGTCGCTGCCTTCACGGCTCATTGTTACTTATTTGGGAAGAGGAACTATGCTGATGTCCATCAATCCCCTATCTAGACAGCGATCGCGCTGGAGTTGGGTGGTTTTAGCAGCGATCGCAGGGACGTTATCGGTTGCTATGCCTAAATCGGCGGCGGCTGACACAATTGTTATTTCTAACGGCGGCTTCAGCCTGAGAACGTCAAGCTTTGGCCTTTCAATCGGTACCCCTCCTGGCTATTACAACTATCCTGCCTACTCAGGCTCAACCGTGATTAACGGCGGCACCCTCAACAATGCCACCCTCAATCGCCCTGTGATCATTAACTCTGAAATTAACAACTCCACCTTGATCAACCCGGTGATTCGGACAGGTCGATCGGGCGTAACCCGCTACCAAACTCGCGTGATTAACCGCCCCCATCGGGGTTTAGACAACATTCGCAATGTACAGCGTATAGATGTTGATCCGCTCAATCCCTATCGCTATCGTTATTAGGTAGCGGCGGTTATTCCAACTCGGTCAGGCTTAGCTTAGATTCTTGAGCTTTTGAACCTCGGGCTGTTTTGAGCTTGAGCAAAAGCTCTTGGGTCAGTTTGGCAAAGGCTTTTGCGGCTGTTGCCTCCGGATCGCTCAGCACCACCGGCAGATAGCGGTCAACCGCTTTAGCCACACGGACATCGCTGGGAATTTGAACGCCAAACAACTGCTGGCCGCTAAAGTCTTGCCGTACCCGATCAACCACGCGACGATAGTAACGCCCGGTAATTAAGTTGCCAGACATGGTAAAAACAATGCCTAAAAGCTGCATTTGCCGAATTTTGTCGGCTTCGTGATTGCTTCTTAGCCGCTCAATCCGACGTTGCAGCAGTTGAATGCCAATGACTGAAAGCGGTTCTGGGCGGGCAGGTAAAACATAAAAGTCGCTGGCTAAAAGACCACTGCGGGTCAGCAAGCTGTAGCCTGGGGCGCAATCTAGCAAAATGAAGTCGTAGTCGTTAAAGACAGGTTCCAAAATAGAGTAAATTAAGCGCTGCTCAAAATGGTTCCAGGTTTTCTCAAAGCGCCCTTCTTCCCCTTGGGCGTTTGTCTGCTCGTGCAGCATCTTAGAAACCATAAACTCGTCGTAGAGTTCAATATCACCCGGCAGCAGATCTAAGCCTTTAACATTACCCAAATAGCTGGCGATCGCATTGGCAGTAGCAGGCGCATCCGGATTGCTAGGGCGAATTACCTCAGACGGCGATCGCATCAAGTATTTATCTGGATAAAGCACCTGATTCACCAAATGGCGCAGGGTGCGCTTTTCCTTACGTCGTTTGGCAAAGTCGGCAGGCGACATCAAACTGAGGGTAGCGCTAATTTGTGTATCGAGATCAACGACTAAGACGCGCTGCTGATGGTTTTTGGCTAAACAAGCTGCCAGATTAACGGTCAGCGTTGTTTTACCAACCCCGCCTTTCATATTGGCAGTCGCAATGATATGAGGCATCTGCTAGAACTCCCACCTGATTGACCAAGGCGATCCCGATCCCGTCTTAGGCACAACATCTTACCCTATCGTGTCCCTCCGCATCAGCGCGATTGTACTTATTCACTCCGCAAATTTGCGCAGTCTTAGCCGCCTACCCTGCTGATCCCAGTATTGTAGACAACCTACTGCGGCTGGCTAGCAACCCCAGACGAGGCAGACTTTGGCTCAATAGCTGTCTAACAGTACATACCTTTTATAGAGGTCACCGCCCTTTTGGGCGTAGTACATTGGGGCAGTTCAGTTGTCGTTCAAACCTGCATAAGCTTATGAGGCTGCGATCGCTCTTTACCGTTCTCTTTAGCTTGACCCTCTGTGCCACCTTGTTCTTTCAGGCGTGTAGCGCCGCTGATTCGACCAGCCGTGAACCGAATCTAAGCGATCGCATGGCAGCAGAACATCGAGACGAAACCCCTGTTGCAACTGACATCACAATGCTAGACCCCGCCGTTCCAATCACGACTGAAACCGTCACCTACGCCACCGTTGATGGAGCCGCCATCACAGGTTATCTAGCCAAACCTGAAAATGCTGAGTCTGGTCTGCCGGCCTTGATTGCCATCCATGAATGGTGGGGACTCAATGACAATATTCGCGCCGTCACTGAACGGCTAGCGGGTGAAGGCTATACGGTGCTAGCCGTCGATCTGTATAACAATTGGCTGGCAGAAACCGCTACTGCCGCCAGAGAACTGATGCAGTCAGTCATGAACAATCCTGAGTCAGCCGCAGCCAATTTGACCCAAGCTTACAATTACCTGATCAATGACCAGTCGGCTGCTGCGGTAGGAGCCATTGGCTGGTGTTTTGGGGGCGGATGGTCACTGCAAACAGGCTTGCTCTTGCCAGAACAGCTTGATGCTTTAGCCATTTACTATGGCCGTTTAGTCACCGACGCTGACCAGCTAGCCGCTTTGCAAATGCCAATAATTGGCTTTTTTGGCGCTCAAGATCAGGCCATTCCGGTGGATCAAGTGCGGGCGTTTGAGTCGGCGCTGCAATCTCTTGACAAGCCTGCCGAAATCTACATTTACGAAGAAGCTGGCCATGCTTTTGCCAATCCTTCCGGTGAGCGCTACGTTCCCGAAGCCGCTGCCGATGCTTGGACGAAAACAACCGAATTTTTTGCTCGTCATCTAAAAGCTACGGCTTAACGCTCTATTCCAGTCGAGCTAACGATTTGCTAGGTCGCTAAAAACAGTACCTTAAAAGCGATCGCCAAACGTAAATTTAAGCCTTCGGAGGGTTCTCTTGTTCATGCCAATAGCGATCGCTAGGAGTTTCCCCGTTTGTTTGCTAATAGCTCACGACCGAAGGCTCAACTACAGCTATAGCCATAAGCACTAAGATACTTGAATGACTGAAAATCGTTGACAGCACCTTTCTTGTGCCCGCTGCCTTTTGCTTTTTGTCACCTACCAGACCTTACGATTTCGATCACTTCTTTGTAATGGCTGTGACCCCCGCTCTACATAGCTTTTAAGCTGTCTTGCCATTCGCTTCAGACCACGCTTTTCGTCCTGACGAATGAAGGTAAAAAAAAGCCCTGCCAGTAGCCCTGATAGTCTTTCGCGGTGAATATATTTGGTTCGATCGACGCCGATATCTTGCAACTCAAAAACATGTTCGCTTTTGAAACCCGGTGCAGTAGAAATCCACCGCAAATAAAAGCTGGGCTGAAGTCGAAGGATGGTCGTTTGAAACTCGGTTTCTTCTTCTCCTTCAAGCCGTTGCAGAGCAAGCAGCACGGTTTGTCCTTCTCGAAAAGGTTGATGGGGATCGCAGTCAAATAAAAAAGTATTCCACCAATACCAGTTTTCTTTGTGGATCAAGGCTTGCCATACCTGTTCGCGGGAAGCTTCAATTTCGATTTCAGTGTACAAGCTAGGCATGATTAAAGTGGCAAGCAGCGTCAAGCAATCCAGATTCGTCCATGAAGAACAGTGCTATGAGAGAGAGTTAGCCAGACTAATAAGGAGTTCAATAGCAATTTTCTATTGGACTTAACATTTGCTTAAGCTTTATGGGTAGACCACTCAATCGGTACTACTCTTGTTTGGCTTAAGGGCACTTGCTAAAACCCAGCATACCTGTTGGGGAACTCAGGAATCCAGGTTAGAAGCAGGTGTTTTCTGATGTCTGGATACTGACTGCTTAGCCCACAGCTTTATCTTGCTTTAAGCTGGTAGCCTGACTTAAAGGTAACTGACTCGTTTGGCGCAATTTTATGGTTCAACTTACTCCAAATTCCAGCTTTAGTTTAACGCTTCGATTGCGGATTCCAAATCAGGCAGGCATGTTAGCCAAAGTCACCCAAGCGATTGCAGAGGCGGGAGGAAATCTGGGTCAGCTTGATTTGATTGAGCGCTCTCGCCAGTCTGTCATTCGAGACATTAGCGTTGATGCGGCCAGTACAGAACACGCAGAAGAAATTGCCAATGCTATACGCCAACTCAAAGACCACAACATTGAGGTCTTGGATGTTCGCGATCGCACTTTCAACCTGCATCAGGGTGGCAAAATTCACGTCGAGGGCAAAATTCCGTTACGCAATCAAGAAGAACTAGCTATGGCCTATACCCCTGGGGTAGGGCGCATCTGCAACGCGATCGCGGAAAAACCAGACCGTGTATACAGCCTAACGATTAAAGGCAACACGGTGGCAATTGTTACAGATGGCAGTGCGGTGTTGGGCTTAGGTAACTTGGGGCCTGAAGGTGCCTTACCCGTGATGGAAGGCAAAGCGATGCTCTTTAAAGCATTTGCCGGGTTAGACGCTTTTCCCATTTGCCTCAATACCCAAGACACCGATGAAATTGTAGAAACCGTCAAACGGATTGCGCCTGTTTTTGGCGGTGTCAACTTAGAAGATATTAGCGCCCCGCGCTGCTTTGAAATCGAAGCGCGACTCGCACGAGAACTCGATATTCCAGTGTTTCATGACGATCAGCACGGCACCGCTATTGTGTCTTTAGCAGCGTTGTTTAATGCCCTGAAGCTGGTCAAAAAGCCCTTAGACAGTATCAAACTGGTCATCAACGGCGCGGGCGCTGCTGGCGTGGCGATCGCTCGTTTGCTCAAAAAAGCAGGCGCAAACACTATTGTCATGTGCGATTCAAAAGGAATTATTTCTAGCGATCGCACCAATCTGACCCCCGAAAAACAAGCCTTTGCCGTTGAAACAGGCGGATCTCTGGCGGATGCCATGCAAGGAGCCGACGTGTTTTTAGGCGTGAGTGTCCCCGGTGTCGTTACCCCCGAAATGATAAAGACAATGGCCGTTGATCCAATCGTATTTGCAATGGCCAATCCCATTCCCGAAATTCAGCCAGAACAGGTAGCGGGTTTAGTAGCCGTCATGGCAACCGGACGCAGCGACTATCCCAACCAAATCAACAATGTCCTAGCCTTTCCTGGCATTTTACGGGGAGCCTTAGACTGTCGGGCACAGGCCATTACCACCACCATGTACTTAGAAGCCGCCAATGCAATCGCATCTTTAGTTTCTCCTAATGATCTCAGCCCAGAGCATATTATTCCTTCCGTTTTCGACCCCCGCGTTGCCCCTGCAGTAGCTTCAGCCGTCCAACAAGCTGCTAGAAATTCAGGAGTAGCTCGGCATTGACCAACCGACTGAGAGCTTTCAAGGCTCTCAGTCCCCAAATAAAAACTATCGCCTCAACTGTTGCTCTATTGGCTTGACTTCTGCCAACCGAGAGATAGCTGGGTGAAAATCATCTGTAATACACTTAGGCCATGTAGCAAGCAAAGGAATGTAAACGCTTTGTTGGATGAACAGGCTAAAAAAACTCTACTCCGCAAAATTCCGCATGGGCTATATATCTGCGGTGTAAAGTCTGGTGACGACGTCAACGGCTTTACCGCCAGTTGGGTGATGCAAGCTTCCTTTCAACCGCCACTGGTGGTCAATTGCGTCAAAAATGACTCGACTTCCCATGCAATGATTAAATCTAGCGGCGTATTTACGCTCAGCTTCTTAGAAGCAGGCCAAAAAGAAATTGCCCAAAACTTTTTCAAACCCTTGCGTCGCGTTGGTAACAAGTTTGAAGATATTGAATTTTATTTAAGTCCAGAAACGGGCTGTCCAGTGATCAAAGACTCTTTAGGCTATATAGCGTGCAGCGTTGTGGGTGCTGTAGAAAAAGGCGACCATACTGTTTTTGTCGCTGAAGTAATCGGTGCCAATCTACATCAAGAGGGTGAACCACTGTTACTCGAAAACACAGGCTGGCAGTACGGCGGCTAATCGTTTAAGGCAGTAAGCCTAACAGCATAACCTGGCAAACAAAATGGGTGCATCACGAAGATGCACCCATTACTTTTTAAAGAAAAGCTGTCTGAGCCAGTTGTTAACAGCGCTTGTTAATGGAGAAAAAACTCATTGTTAAAACGCTAAAGATAGAAAGACCCGCTATGAAGAAGTTGTCTGTGCCGCTAGAAGCTGCTTCAGCTTCTCCAGTTCACCGGCCCAACGCGGATCGGGCTGTACAGCATCTGTAGACGTAGAAGTCGAAACTGGGTTACTGCTGCGTCCCTTGCTCTTACCTTTGCCCCGCCGAGTAGAGGGAGCATTCGTGTTTTCAGCCGAATCACCTTCAGGCTTGCTGCCTTTATTCCGGGGTAGAGCCTTCTCAACTTTCAAAGAACTGTCTTGTAGCTGAGAGCCATTGAACTTTTCAACTAGGGCATCCGCTTGCTCATCAGTTTTGACCGTTACAAAGCCAAACCCACGGCACTTACCCGTCTTTCGATCCGAAATGAGTTTAATCGAAACAATGTCTTCAGTATGATCGGCAAAAACAGCCTCTAGCTCTTCGCGCTCCAAGTCTTTCGGCAAGTTGCCAACGTACAAACGGACTGACATAAAAGATACCTCTAACCTGTATAGGACACAACACTCTATTAAAATAGCGCCACTGTGGAACACTCAACTAAAACACTGAGGTACCCTATGAGTCGCTATTTGTATATTGAGAAAACTTATTTTCATTAAGCTTGCAGACAAGCACGCTAAGCGCTGGGACGGATTGTTGCATTTATTGACCTGAGCAGCCAATCTATTCCATAGCTGATCAAACCTCAGGCAAACTTGAGTGGCTAATAATGAATTATCCGCGTAAAGTAATTCGGGCAATTTTAACGTCCCTAGAAAGCTTGCCAGTCTACCGCGCCATTCACTAAGGTACCACGACCCAGTGTAGTTATTGGAAGGCAGGTTTAAAGCGCCACAGAACTTCAATTCAAGCAGATTCAAAACAAAGAAGCAAGCACTACTCAATAGACCAATAATTTCAAAATTAGCACCCTAACCTCTCAATACTGGCAAGCCCGTTCTGCCAGGTGCTTATTCCTTATTTTAAGGAAAATAAACTTCAGTCGCCGAAAAACAAGATATTTTTTCTGCTCTTCAGCCCAAAAACAAGAGCACTTAGCGGCCTTTGACGCCATCAATACATAGCTATATATAGCTGTAATCATAAGGGTTGAGACGCTCAAATAGCTGTAAGCTCCTGACAGAAAAGCTTTTCTTCTGCCCTCACCCTTCTGTCTTTAGCGATCGCCGTAACACTAGAGGTGAGACACTTAAATTGATATCAGACTTTCTGCAAAAGTCTTGTCCTCTACCTTTTGCCCTTGGCTATTCTTCTTCTAGAAAAAACCAGCCGCTATTGGGCTGGTTAATCTTGCTGTGTTGAGAGTAGGAGAACCTGATACCTATACCCAAAAGGGCAAATGCGGCTTAGCCACACTAGGCGTACTGGAGTCCTATACAAAATGTAACATTTTTGCCGAGAAGCCGCAACATTTCGTAACCTTTATCCGCCGCTAAAGATGATGTAAATACCTGCTAAAGTCGCCACCAAACTCAGCCAAGTCGCAAAGACAGGAGCCTGTCCCGAAATAGCTTTGCCAGTTTGGATTTGTATATGCTCAACATCACACCAAATCAGCCCACCCCGGCGAAACCAACCCATCACTTGAACAGGACGCTGAACAAAACTGGCTGGATGACGCTGAGATGGCACAAAAAGATAGCCCAATGGCCCAAAAGCGGTTGAAAAGTGCAGTTGCACTAAACCCAACTCAGTTTTGAGGATAAGATTTTGCCCTATTGCGTTAAGCAAACCTGGACGACCGAGTAACTGGCCTTTGAGCGTCATGCCAACGCTGTCAATGGGTAAGAGTTGAGTTTGCTTATAGAGAGCGGGTAGATCCAAATTTTGTTGTCTGAGGGCAGTTTTGATATCTGGGAAAAGGGGATTAATCCGCAGTAGGGTTCCTATCCCTAGCCCCATCAGCAAACTTCCTTGCAACAGAGACTGATCTTGATAAAGCCAATCTAGTTGCCAGATATTAAAAGCACTGGCAATACCGCCAACAAACCACAAGCTCAGAGCAATCACCGCTGCCACTAACAATCCAGCAAGGGGGCTACCCTGCCTTACTAAAGGATGCCAGTAGCGCCAAAAATCAGAAAAGTTTCTAATTTTGAGAGAAGCGGCTGGCTCATGGAGCCTGTCGATAGGCGTTGTCTGTAAACCCCACTGTTCAGCTATTTGCGTTAATTTCTGAATACGTTCGCCTAAAAGGGGCTGAGATTGATTGAAGGTCAGCCAGTGGCGATAGATGTTGTGGACATCCCAACTCAAGATTTCAGCCCAAGGTAAAACCGCAGCAAAGCTGCCTTGACTGATGGCAAACTGATAGCTCAGGGGTGTAAGTAGATCCAATCGTTCCAGTAGCGGCGGCACTTGCTGCTGCTCTTCAATATGGGTAGCTGTGATTTGGGCAGTTTTAAGTAGTAAGCTCACTAAGCTATTGGGGTTACCCGTTAGGGCAGTTGCGGCTCGATCGCTTTTATCGGTACCCAGTCGCGCCAATCCCAAGCCCAGTTTGCGCACCAGCCAATAGAGACCATAGCAAATTGTGGCCGCTATCCCTATGAGATGGCGGTAGGCGGGTACTGTTTGGCGATCGCCCCGTTGGGCTAACCACTCATAGCCCATATGAAATCCCTGTAAGGTCAGCGTCAGCCCTGAAAGAATCGGCCAGTCCCAACGCCCCATTCGGGCTAACTCACGCGCATACAACACGGCTAGTTCTGCTTCGCTGAACTGCTCAAGCGCTCCTTGACTAATCACAAGACGACCATAGCGAGGAATAAAACCATAGGAAAAGCTGAGAGGAGCGGTCGTTGGCAGTAACTTCAAGCTCGGCATGAGCCAATCTCGCTGGCGACAAACCCGCCGCAGCAACAACACCGACTCATGACTGTAGTTAGCTAGCTCCTTGGTAGAAAAAGGTCTGAGGCCATGTAAATGCTGGAGCAAGCGATCAAAAAGCCAAGGAGAAGCTACTACCAAGCCAGCACAGACCAAGGCCACCGCCAGCGGATGGCTACGGTAAAAAATGAGTAAGGGGCGAGGGTTCACGGGCCAGCGAATCCACATTAATCCGCCATTAATCGTCAGGGTAAAGCGATGCAATAGGGCAGTCAAAAGCCAAACCCAAGCGATCGCGGTTGCAGCGCTCAGCAACCACAGGCCAACGGGTTTGGTGACTGGCAGGGCTTGGGGCGATCGCAGCCGCTCTGGCAAAGGTAAGGGCGCTGCGGGAGCAGGGGGTGGATCGGTTGCCGCAACAGACGCCTCAGGTGTAGACTGAGGCGTTTTTGGGGGAGAAGGGGGAGACGCTGTGGGTGTACTAGGAGATAAGCCAGTGGCTGCATTGAGCTGCTGGTATTGAAAAAGCGATCCTCTAGCGGTAACAGTGTCGGCATCGGCAGATGAGTCAGCCTGGTGGGTAGGAGACGGGTCAGAGGGGGGAGGGGGCGTAGAAATTGGTTTTTGTGGCGATGAGTGCCTTAGCCTTGGCGGTTTTTGTAAGCTGGGTAAACCAGCCTTTGCAGACGGATTGGCCGTGTCCGGCTGGAGGGGAACAAAACCGCTGAGGTCTTCAACCCCGGAAGGGGCAAAGCTGGCAGCCTGGGATTGAACTAAATCTGGCAGCGTGCGTTTGGCCCAAGCTTGAGCTTGGGAATCAGGACTTTGCTGTAGCTTTTGGCATTGGGCGATCGCTGCGGTAAAATCACCCGCTCCAGCCAGCGCTTTGACTAAACCCATGCGGGCTTTGAGCTGATAGCGACGACTGCTAGCCCCTTGCAAAAGTCGCTGCAAGGTCGCGCAGGCCGCCCTATATTGTTTTTGTTTGAGCGCAGCGATCGCCTCTGAAAATAGAGCTTCTTGCTGTTCAAGCGACAGAGGCGACGACGAATCAGCAGAATTTGAACCAAGAGCCATAGGGCGTCAGACAAAAGCAGTAAATCCAGGGTACGCAAAACCTAAAGATTTGAATCATTTCAAAGCTTATTCAGTACCGTTAAGTAACTTTTGCAGAAACGCATACTGAGCAATTTCGTCCGTTTCTTCTAAACTCATATCTTTTAGATCGACCAAACCCTGAGCCAAAAGGGTAGCCCGCTTTTTGTAAACGCTATTAGCACTCAGCAAATCATTAAAAACTTCTTGCTCAACTTGCAGGCGATCGCTGTCATCACTTAGCGGTGAAGCATAGGCAACCTGATCGGCTTCATACTTCAATAGAAAAATTAGCGCATTGCTACACTGCTTTAGCTGATTTTGTAGCTTGCGCACATCAAGTTCTAAGCGCTCAAAGCCTACTTGGCCTTCAATTCGTAGCTCCACAATGGGTTGTTTCTCAGTGACTATCTGCTGAGACTGAACGGCAGCTTCAACAGCGGCAAGCGCCATTTTTTCAATCTCTTCTAACGTTTCCTGACCTCGCGCTTTTATCTGTAAACGTGTAATCGGTCGCTGGTAGTAAGCTTGCTTGAGCGTAGCTTGAATGCCTTGGGCGTTGATTTCGACTAAATAAGCCCCCCGCTGATAAGTGCTTTCTTCAATATTGTTGGCTTCTAAAGAACCTGGATTAAAAACCCAGCCGTCTTCGCTATAGTTTTTGTGAATATGCCCCAGTGCCAGATAATCGACGCCAGCGGCTTTTAGCGGTCGAATTTCTTCATAACGCAGTGCGCCCGCATAGCGAGCAACCTGATTTTCCAAACCGTGGTGAAACATTAACACCGTATGAGGTGGCCCAGCGGGGAGCTGCTTGACAGCAGCAGCAATTTGCTGGATTGCTTGGGGAGCCGCCGCCCCGTACCAGCTTGATCCTAGAACTCGTACGCCACAGTCTAAGTCAATATAGCCCCCCCGCCGGGTGCGATCGCTCCAAGGTTGATAAAAACCTTCTGCTTCAGCCAGTACCCCTGGATCGAGCAGCTTGAGCAATCCCCAGTCAGAGAGATACTTCAGCCAGCTAGTAGCTGTACCGTAGGGGCGGTTGTCGTGGTTACCTTCAATCGCTAAAACCGGAATGTTAGCGGTCTGTAGCTTTTTCAGGCTAATTTGGGCTTGATTCAAAATTGCAGGCTGAATGCTACGATGCTCAAACAAATCGCCCGCAATCAAGACAAAGTCTACCGACTCGCCAATTGCATAACGTTCAATCACATCGTTAAAGGCTCTGAAAAAATCTTTAGTTCGCTCTGGAGTACCATAGCGATCGAAGCCCAGATGAATGTCAGCTAAGTGCAGAAACCGAGCCATACTTAATGTCGCTCTCAAGCAGCGAAGAGTACAGATATACTGTACCTTCCCGCCAGATATTTAACAGAAACGGCTTAAACGACCGCCGAATTTGAGGCTGCTAGCTCCTCTAGCCGCTCTTGCTGGTCTTGGGAAATGCATGATTGAATCAAGGTTTCGACATCCCCTTCTAAAACGGGGGCTAACGAAAAATTTTGGTTGAGGCGGTGGTCAGTAATGCGATTGTCTTTGTAGTTGTAGGTACGAATTTTCTCAGAACGAGCGCCTGTTCCTACCTGCGATCGCCGCATGGAGGTCACTTCTGCTTGCTGCTCCCTCAGCTTCATTTCGTAGAGCTTAGCTCGAAGAATCTGCATCGCGCGTTCTCGGTTTTGTAACTGCGATCGCTCTTCTGTACAGAAAATGCGAATGCCTGTAGGTTTGTGGAAAAGATCAACTGCCGTTTCAACCTTGTTGACGTTTTGACCACCCGCCCCGCCTGAACGAGCCGTCGAAATCTCAACCTCACCCGGATCAATGTCAATTTCGACATCATCTACTTCAGGCATAATGGCTACCGTCGCCGTTGACGTATGAACTCGCCCACCAGCTTCTGTCACTGGCACTCGCTGTACCCGATGAACACCTGCTTCAAACTTGAGCTTGCTATAGACTCGATCGCCTTGAATCTCTAAAATTGCTTCTTTGAAGCCACCCATATCCGCCAAAGATTCGCTTAGCATCTTCACTCGCCAGCCTTGCCCTTCTGCATAGCGCGAGTACATCCTCACCAAGTCGCCCGCCCAAATACTGGCCTCGTCGCCTCCAGCCCCTGCCCGAATTTCCAACATAATGTTTTTATCGTCATTGGGATCTTGGGGCAGTAGCAATATTTTGAGCTGATTTTCAAGTGTCTCACTCTGATGCTCAAGCGTTTCAACCTCTAAAGCAGCCATTTCTCTTAGCTCCGGGTCGCTAGCTGACTCTTTGTAGACCTCACGAGCCCCTTTGAGTTCTGCTTGAGCTTGCTGCCAGGTGTGGTAGGTTGTCACCGTTTCTTCGAGTGAAGCCCGAGCTTTGGCAATGCGCTGAAACTCATCGGGATCCTTAGCCACATCCGGATCGGCTAAACGTCGCGTTAGCTCAGTAAAAGTCTGTTCAACCGAATTGAGCTTTTCAAGTAGATAAGTTTCAGCCATGGCACTGCCCACACTCAGACAACAAAACGTCAGATACGAAAAATCTCCGAGTGATTGATCAACCACTCGGACGTCAAAACTGCGATCGCAAAAGCTATTGCTCTGCTGCGTCGCCCTTTTGCTCTTGGCTGCTATCCATCATGCCGTACTTGCGTAAGAAGCGCTCAACCCGTCCCTCAGTGTCAATAATCTTTTGAGTCCCTGTATAAAAAGGATGGTTGCCTGACCAAACATCAACGCTTAGTTCAGGTTGGGTTGAACCTACAGTCATTACCAGCTTACCGTTACAGTAAACCTTGGCATCCGGATACCAGGTAGGGTGAATGTCAGATTTGGGCATTTTTAAACCGTCATCAAAGTTGAACAACAATAGCTTTCATAGCCCTTGCCCCTATTGTAGCGACACCGCTTCAGCGCTAGCTGGGCCAAGGAAAACTTAGCGCTTGGAGTATTGCGGTGCTTTTCTAGCCTTACGCAAACCATACTTTTTGCGCTCTTTAGAGCGGGGATCGCGGGTTAAATATCCTTCGATTTTCAACGGCTTGCGATTGTCGGGATCTAGCTCACACAAAGCGCGGGCTACGCCTAGGCGAATAGCATCAGCATGTCCCGTCAGCCCCCCGCCATGCACATTAACCAAAATGTCATAGTCATTTTCCAGACCCAGGGTTTCTAACGGCGCTTTAGCAGCTGATAAATAAGCTGGATTACCCTGTAGGTGAGTTTCACCGGGCTTACCGTTAATGACCATCTGGCCACTACCGGGCACCAACCGCACCCGAGCGATCGCTGATTTACGTCGTCCGGTACCCCAATACACAGCACGTTCTGATTGATCGGTGGCTTGCATTATCTATCTCCTCCTGGAATGGTGTTGATCTCAAGGGTTTCAGGTTTTTGGGCTTGATGGGGATGTTCCGGCCCGGTGTAAACTTTTAGTTTGGTAAAAAGCTTGCGACCCAAACTATTCTTCGGCAGCATCCCTTTAACTGCTTTTTCAATAATGCGCTCAGGAATGCGGCTTTGTAGCTGCGCAAACGTTTCGGTTTTCATTCCACCCGGACGACCGGAATGGCGTCGATAAAGCTTTTCATCCCGCTTTTTGCCAGTGATGTCAACTTTCTCAGCGTTAACAACAATCACAAAGTCGCCAGTATCCATATGCGGCGTAAACGTGGGCTTGTTTTTACCCCGGAGAATCGCTGCAATTTCGGTGGCTAGACGGCCTAGCCGTTGGTCAGCGGCATCCACAACGTACCAGTTGCGCTCGATAGACTCTTGGGATGGAACGTAGGTTTTAATAGACATCGGTATCTCGCTAATAATCAAACTTAGAGGTCAAAGGTCAGACAGCTGTAGGGATAGGTGCCAGACAAAATTGAGGCTGTGTATCAAACCAGATTTCGGCCGGAAACGGAAATTTAGGATACCCCACTCTCAAAAGGCACAAGCCCTGGGCTGGAGCCGAGTATTTCACCAAATCACGCCGTTTACTTTGCCACAGCTTCGTAAACTCGGCTGGAGAGCATAGCCCTTGGCCCACTTGAACCAGTAGCCCCATCATCAGCCGTACCATCCCATAGAGAAAACCGCTTGCTTGCAGTTCAATATACAGAAAACTATTACGGCGATAACATTCTGTAGCCTGAATGTCTACCCAAGAATGGGCTCTACCAGAACCAGCTCGATGAAAAGCTGTAAGTTCGTGATGCCCTATCAAAGGGGTTAGAGCCGCCCGCATGGCGGTTTCGTCTAGGGGCTGATAGTAATAATGCCAAGCATAAGGGCTAACAAATAAGTTGGGCCGAGAATCGGTGTAGAACGTATAGCGATATCGCCGCCACTGAGCCGAGAATTGCGCATGCCAGTCACTTTCAACACCAGCCGATGCCCGCACAACAATATCTGATGGCAAACGATGATTCAAAATCGCCGCCCACCGATTGGCTGGAATAATTTTAGGCGCATCGAAGTGGGCCACTTGAGCAGCGGCATGAACCCCTGCATCCGTTCGGCCCGCACCATGTAAGGTAACCGGATAGCCCAAAACAACTTGCAGGACTTGCTCAATATCGCCTTGAACAGTTCTCTGATTGAGCTGCCGCTGCCAACCGTGAAAATGCGTACCAACATACTGGATAACCAAAGCAATCCGCTGTGACTGGTCCCAGCAGCCACTGCGCTCGGCTCGAATTTGCTTAGCAATGTTATCCAAAGTCGGCGACATCCCAGCTGACTCAACTACGCTTAAGTTAGTTCAATGACGGCCATCTCAGCATTGTCACCTCGACGGCGAACCATGCGGGAGATGCGAGTGTAGCCACCACTGCGATCGCTGTAGCGATCAGGTACCTGATCAAACAACGCATGAACTAGCTGCTTGTCATAGAGATAGCCCATCGCTTGCCGACGCGCGGCCAGAGATCCTTCTTTGGCCAGAGTAATCATTCGCTCTGCTTCAGAACGAACAGCCTTAGCCCGAGCCTTGGTAGTTGTAATACGACCATGGCGAATAAGTTCTGTCGTTAGCGATCGCAAAAGCGCTTTACGCTGATCGGCAGGTTTACCAAGCTTTGGGATACGACGACGATGACGCATAATAATTCACTTCAGAAACAGATCAACAACTCATAAAAAAACCGAAGCTCCAGTTGCTTCGGGAAAAATCCCTTCAGACCAACTTGCCTGAAGGGACAAAGCACAAAACTAAGAAGACTTAGCAGGTTTTTCTAGCGGCAACGTAATCCCTAAGCGCACCTGCAGAGCTTCAATCACTTCTTCTGCTGATTTTTGACCAAAGTTCTTGATTTCCAGCAAGTCTTCTTGGCTATAATCCAACAAATCTGAAACAGAGTTGATCTGAGCTCGTTTTAGGCAATTATATGCCCGCACTGAAAGCTGTAGCTCTTCGATTGGAATTTGATTGGTCGGATCTTCGCTTTCCTTTTCTTCTTCTGGAGAAGGTTCAAGGGTAACGTCTTTCAAAGGATTGAACAGATCAACCAAGATAGCCGCCGCCTGACTCATCGCCTCTTGAGGCGTCAAACTACCATTTGTCCAAATATCAATTACGAGCCGATCTTTTTCTAGTGACCCAGCAACCATAGCGTCCTGAACCGTATAGTTAACCTTACGGACAGGCATAAAGATCGCATCTATTTGCATGAAGTCTAGGGCAGCAGCATCATCCCGCGAACGATCAATCGCTCGGTAGCCCCGGCCTTTCTCTACCTTAAACTCCATTTCCAAAGTGTGACCTTCGGCAACCGTAGCAATATAGTGATTAGGGTTAATCAGCTCAGCATCCGCAGGCAAATCAAAATCCCCCGAAGTCACCGTAGCAGGTCCATGAACCACAGCTCGACCAATCAGGGGTTGGCTTGAATAGCTACGCAGGACAACTTCCTTCATATTCAGCAGAATATCCAAGACGTCCTCACGAACCCCCGGAATAGTTGAAAACTCGTGGGTTGCTCCAGCAATGCGAACGGCGGTAATTGCGGCACCTTCCAAATTAGACAGTAGCACTCGACGCAGCGCATTTCCTACTGTCGTTCCTTGACTCCGCTCTAAAGGCTCAATGACGAACTGACTATATTGTCCGTTATCGTCTTCAATAACTGATTCTACGCATTCAACCTGAAACTGTGCCACGGCGCGGCCTCCCTTTTCCTTGCAGTTCTAACTTACGACTTGTTAGAAGTTCGACTCTAGCTTTTTGGTAACTTTAGGAATCCAGGCACTCGGTGCAAACCTGTATTCGTTGACGCCCTTGCACTTCTTGAGCAAAAGCTTCACTTAGACGCGACGACGCTTAGGTGGGCGACAGCCATTATGGGGAATTGGAGTAACATCGCGAATTAAAGTAATCTCTAACCCCGCTCCTTGTAACGCTCGAATAGCGGTTTCACGACCCGCCCCTGGTCCACTCACCATTACCTCGATCTGTCTCATACCCTGATCCATCGCCCGACGTGCAGCACCATCAGCTGCCGTTTGAGCCGCAAATGGGGTTCCTTTCTTAGCGCCCTTGAAGCCACTCGATCCAGCGGAGGCCCAAGATATTGTTTCACCGTTGGTATCGGTGATCGTCACAATCGTGTTGTTAAATGTAGATTGAATATGGGCAACGCCACTGGGAACGTTCTTTTTTTGCTTACGAGCGCCTGACTTTTTAGTTGGTTTCGCCATAACTTCTAGATAGAATTCAGTGAATCTAAGTTGAACGGTTTAAGTGCTGGGCAAGCCTAATCAATACGAGTGAACTAAAGCAAACTTGAGTCAAAAACGTAAAAGTGACTGAAAGGTATTGCCCCTAATCGTTCACCAGAAATTTTTACAGGTTAGGCTTGCTGATCAGGCAGCAATACCTCGCTTTTGTTGCCAGCAAACTCCAAACCCAGCCTTATTTGGCCTTCTTCTTACCTGCTACGGTGCGACGAGCCCCTCGCCGAGTTCGGGCATTGGTACGAGTCCGCTGCCCTCGAACGGGCAATCCAGCACGGTGGCGACGGCCTCGATAAGAACCAATATCCATCAGACGCTTGATGTTCATGTTTTCCCAGCGTCTGAGGTCACCCTCAATTTGGTAGTCGTTCTCGACAGCTTCTCTCAGTTTGGCGACATCTTCGTCGCTGAGTTCTTTGACCCGGGTGTCAGGATTTACACCTGTTTTGGCCAAAACTTCGTGAGATCGACTCAGCCCAATTCCGTAAATATACGTCAACCCAATTTCTATGCGTTTGTCCCGTGGAAGGTCAACGCCAGCTATCCGTGCCACAGGTTCATCTCCAAAAACTTAAATCGTTACCCTAAACGAGGTTCAGCAACCTCTTGAAATTGAAAGCGAAACTTTTCAGACTTGACTCGTAGCCAAAACGAAAAGTGACTAACCCTGACGCTGCTTGTGTTTTGGGTTAGAACAAATAACCATGACGCGACCACGACGACGAATGACGCGGCATTTTTCGCACATCCTTCGAACAGAGGGACGGACTTTCATGTCCAGATTCTTCTTTGCACTTTACTACAGAATGACTATCCTACTAAATTGATTACAGATTCGTCAAACCAATTTAAAATTTAACGGTCATTAAGCCATTAAAAAGCTCGCTACGTCTTGGCAGCGAGCTTCAGTTATATGGCTAGGTTGTCAAGATTCCCGCCTGAGGGCTGCTTCTGCCTGCTTGAACTCTTGCTCTAATCGAGTTTTTAGCTTTTGAGGAATAGGTCGATTGGGATAAGAGCTATAGTGCCCTGCTAGCGCATTAAGCGCAGTACGAATGGTGGTAAAGGAGCTGAGGGTAGCAACTGAATTATCCCGACGATAGCGTGAGGCAAATTTGTTAATGATTTGCTTAGCTTCGGCTTCTGAAGCGCTCTTTTCAGGGGCATCGCTCGGTAAATTGATGGCTTCCCTTAAGCTGCTGATCAGGGCTAACGTATCTTGCTGGTAGTTGCCCGTTAGACCATTGGCCGAGCTAGCAGTGTTTGAGCTGCAACCTGTCAGACCAATTGAAAAGACTAAAACAAGTGCAAATAGATAAGACAAAAGTTTTCTCATAAAACCTCAACGAAAACAAGGTGGATAGGCTTTAGCTTAGCCCAAGCGCTGTTTCTGTAATTGCATACTTTGCTGATCTTAGCCTGCGGCCTTACCCAAAAATTTTGGTTAGTGTTGCAAAACCTTAAGCTGGATAAATACGCAATCTGCGGTTCGGTTCATCGCCAAAGCTAGAAGACTTTAGCCGATAGTGTTCAGCTAACTCATGCTGCATCTTGCGTACTTTAGCCGAGCGAGGGAGCAATTCTACAGGCTGCCCCTTGGGAATTACGATTTGTTCAACGGCTAATCGAGCTTCTTCTAAAGCTTCTAGTTCATCGTCAGAACCATTGCGCGAGAACAGTTCAAGATTGGTGGCTGTTGCCAGTCCGTTAGGTTCCTCAATATCTAACAAGCGTTGCAAAGCCCGAATAATTTGCGGCACACTGTTGGACTTGACAGTTTGAATTGGAATTTGCCGTGATTTGGCCACATGACGTAGCTTGGAGTGGTTTTTAACATGAGAGCGCAAAGCCAAAACCGCATCCGAGCTGTCTAGATCTTTGGTGAGTTCAATAGGCAGATGTAAGGTACGAATGACTTGATCTAGCTGATGGCGGCTGATGCCGTAAGGATAAACTTGGACAATGTCTTCTCCTGGGGGGCCAAACCTCGGTGATACCTCCTCAGGTGAGGACAAAATGTCTTGGATCTGAGTAAAGTTGTCTTCTGGAATAGATTCATTAATAGATTGCTCGAAGGCTTGCTGATCGGGCGTGGTTGGCTGACTACCTCGATCTAGCTTGGGATATGCAGTGCTTGATAAGGTTGAGCTAGTTGCCACTGGGGTCATTCGTCCAGAAGCTCGCCAACCCCGATGGCCGTTAGCACGCGATCGCGGCTGAATTAATGATTCATTCAAACCACTAGGCAGTTCGTGAGTGATTTTGACTTTGCCATTCTCACCCAAAGTTCGAACTTGAGGATTGGGCTGTCTTCCCCGCAGCAGTATATCCACCGTCTCTGAAACGTTTTCATGAATGATCCAGCGTTGGCGCTCCATCATTTCCACCGCGATTTCAAACGTGGGAGGGGCTTTACGCTCTAAAACGCTTTTTTGGCTTCCCCGGCGACGCGCTTCATCATCCCCAAGCGTAACTGACTGAATACCGCCGACTAGATCAGAAAGCGTAGGGTTTTTGATTAGGTTTTCAATGCGATTGCCATGAGCCGTCCCGACTAGCTGTACGCCTCTTTCAGCGATCGTTCTAGCAGCTAATGCTTCTAACTCGGTGCCAATTTCGTCAATAACAATTACTTCGGGCATGTGGTTTTCTACCGCTTCAATCATGACCCGATGCTGTAACTCTGGTTGGGCTACCTGCATACGACGAGCGCGGCCAATAGCAGGATGCGGAATATCACCGTCCCCAGCAATTTCATTAGATGTGTCGATAATCACCACTCGCTTGAGCAAGTCATCGGCTAAGACTCGAGCAATTTCTCTGAGTGCTGTCGTTTTACCAACGCCTGGACGCCCCAACATCAAAATCGACTTACCAGTTTCAACCAAATCTCGAATTAAGCCAATCGTGCCAAAGACAGCGCGACCAACGCGGCAGGTAAGGCCAATGACTTCTCCAGAACGGTTGCGCATGGCGCTAATGCGATGAAGCGTTTGCTCGATTCCAGCCCGGTTGTCGCCGCTGAAATGACTAATGTGATCAATGCAATAAGTCAAGTCAGCTTTTGAAACGACGGCTGCCGATAAGTATTCAGCACCTTCAGGAAAACGGGCTTCAGGCCGTCGCCCTAGATCCATAACGATTTCAACTAGCTGGTTACGTTGAGGATGGTGTTCTACAACCTGTCGAAGATCCAGAGGGAGAATTTCAATCAAGCGATCTAGGTCATCCGTAATCATTTCGGCAGGAACCGAAGCGAAAGCTTGTTCTGGAGGAGTCTCGATGGAGTTCATTTCGGAAGCAGTATCACCGTTCGGACTGACCATAAGTCTGTAGTCTATAAATTAGTGAAATGAGGGCTGAAGACCAAAACGTTTGGGGAAAGCAGATTAAGTCGCATCTGACTGAGCAAAAGGAGGACAACTAAGGGAGACTTGGGATTTGAGCGGGCTGACTAAAGCAGTAGCCAGGTCTATGGCTTGTGTGAGCAGGGCTGGTACGTCTTCTAGGTGAGCCATGCGCTTCCTATCTGCTGAAGTTATCTCAGCAGATAGGAGCCAATCTAAGCGAGTAAGAACAGGCAGCAGTAGCGAACGTGCATAGCTACCATAGGCAACACCAGCGATCGCAGGTTCAGACCGAGCGCGGCGAGGGGATGGTAAAAGACCAAGCGATCGCAGTTTGGGTACCGTGTGTTGATTGGTTCCCCCTGCTAGCTGAATGTATCCGGGCAGATCAGCCATTAACAGCTTTTGACCCAGCTTGATGGCGGCCTGGGTAGTCCCTTTACCGATGTCCCCGCTCATAGGTCTACCGTCTGCTTGCCAGATTAATGGAATATCTAAGGGCTGCATAATCTGCCAAAGATGCCGCAGGTAATCTAGCAGCCCCGCCCCTTGGGGGCAACTCACAGCTACCAGTTGAAGCTGAGATAATTGAGGCCGAATGGCCTGCCACAGCCGCTCAAAGTCAGCTTCGTGCCCTACCTGAGTGTGAATCTCGATTGCATCCACACCTGCCAAAATCGAAGCGGTTACAGCAGCAGGTGTGGATACATAAGCTTGGGTAGAAATCTGCTGGCTAGGACAAACAGGCAGGCAACGGCCACAGCCATAGCAAAGCTCTGAAACCACACCCGAAAAGCCACTCGCTTCACCAGCAAATGTGATGGCTTGGGCAGGACAGAGCGTTGCACAGGGGCGATCGCAGCTTGTAGGGCACTCACTAAACTCAAAAACAGCCTTGCGAAAGTGGGGATCTTCGCCATCGTTCAGGCTGACCATCAGCCAGGGTCGCGCTGGGGGCACCCATAAATGATGAGCTGAGCTATTAACTTTTGCTGAAAGCTTCTCGGCAACGTTGAGAGCCTCTCTAGCAGTGGCAACGACAGCCGGATCTGCCGCGACATCAATGCAGTCAGCACCAGCCAACGCATAGGCCAACGTTAAACTTCTTACAGCAGGAAGGTGCTGATAGCTGGCGCCGCAAATAAGCTTAAACCAGTGACCTTCCTTAAGGGCAGTCAAAGGAGAATACAGTTTGCTCACCCTTCTATGCTAGTGGGTTACAGCGAAAATGAGGCGATCGCAGCAGTTTATTTGGATTAAATCGCAGCTTTGAAAAGCTAGGAAGCGATCGCTCAGATCTAGCTACAGCGTCAAAAAAGCGTGAACAGCCGTTTTATCACTACATCTAGACCGAGCAGCTATTTCTAAAAATGCAGCCCTCAGCTTCTCCTAAAGTTAAGAAATATTTACTGCTCGGCACCATCGGCTTTTTACTCGGCACTAAATCGCCTTAAAGCGCTTGCTCCAGCGGCATCCAGCTAAAAGCGCGATCGCCTCCCATCTCAACAACAACTTTCACTTGTGGAGCAATTTTTGGCAGGCTAGCTAGATACTGAACTTCTTGGGTAGAAAGGATATGCCCTTCTAAAATCCAAACCAGTAATCCCTTAGCTTGGGGTGGCAAAGTATCCATCCGATAGCCAAGAATCGGGGGTACATAATAGATATATCCAACCGCCGCAGACTGGCCTGTCGTCTTTTTGCCCAAGTGAGGCGGTCTGACACCGTGAATGCCAGTTAAGTAAGCAGAGAGATCTCCCAGCCCTCGAGCCGTGACGCTAAACGTCTCATACCCTGCGGCTCTTAGACGACGCTGATAACGCCCCTCAAAGCCCCCTTCTAAAGGAACTTTGACAGCTAATGCACCCGACTGCTCTAGCTGCCGAATAAACTTCTTACCTGTGATCAGTAATGACATAAGTAGCTGCAAGCGAGTAGCTTATCAAGTTTTGTAGTTACACAATCTTACATATATCACCTACCTTGGCGCAGTCCTTGGAGAATCTCATCTAGCTGGCTGTAGAGATGCTGCCAATTACTCACTTTGCTGTTAGGCTTAAAACTCACGCTTAAAGAAAAAACTCCAGAAAAAAAGCCACCCCCCTAGACAAAGCGCTTTCTAGCAAGTAAGCTATTTAATTGTCGCCAAAAACGGATACTGGGCGGTGCATCTGTCCAAGTCCAGGTGACTACTTACCATTTTTGACCGCATATTTGCTGTTTGAGCGACTTCTTTATTCTTGAGCAGGTAAGTCTGGTCAGGTTTGAGTGACTGTAGTGACTAAGCCTATATGCTCTGTTTAAACAGTTGATGTAGGTTCCTATAAAAGTGTCCTGTTTTGGTTTGCGGACTATGTCAAGTAGGCTGCAACCTCTAACTGTGTAAAAACGGAGAGAGTTCATCGTGTCTGTTGGTATTCTTGGTACAAAACTTGGCATGACCCAAATCTTTGATGAGGCGGGTAATGCAATTCCAATCACGGTGATTCAAGCCGGACCCTGCATTGTTACTCAGATCAAAACCAAGCAAACTGACGGTTACGCTGCCGTGCAAATTGGCTATAAAGAGGTGGCTGCTAAAGCACTGAACAAACCTGAATTGGGTCATCTGGCAAAAGTTGAGGCTCCGCCCCTTCGTCATTTGCAGGAGTACCCCATAACAGACTCAGACGAATTTCAGCTAGGGCAACAGCTAACAGCAGATCGCTTTGAAGCGGGTCAGCTTGTAGATATTGCAGGCACAAGTATTGGTCGCGGCTTCGCCGGATACCAAAAACGTCATAACTTCAAGCGCGGGCCGATGTCTCATGGTTCCAAGAACCATCGACTACCAGGTTCGACAGGTGCTGGAACCACACCAGGCCGGATCTATCCAGGTAAGCGCATGGCTGGGCAAATGGGATCTGCAAAAGTAACTATTCGCAAGTTAACGGTGGTTCAAGTAGATGCTGAGCGTAACCTAATTCTGATCAAAGGCGCAGTACCTGGAAAGCCAGGGGCGTTGCTGAGCATCGCGCCTACCAATCGCGTAGGGCGCAAGTAGAGTTTGGTTTTTAGATTTTCTGAGTCTGGCCAGTAGCGTCAGTGCCACTTGAGAGATGGATAGAAAGAATCATGGTTGATTGTGTAATACGTGACTGGCAAGGTCAGGAAGTTGGGACAGCAGCTTTTGAACTCAAAGTTGCCAAAGAAGAAAATGCTTCCCACATTGTGCACCGAGCGCTGGTTCGACAAATGAACAATGCTCGTCAGGGGACTGCTTCAACCAAAACTCGCGCTGAAGTGCGAGGTGGAGGACGTAAACCTTGGCGGCAAAAAGGGACAGGGCGGGCGCGAGCCGGATCTAGTCGCTCTCCCCTATGGAGAGGGGGTGGCGTTATCTTTGGCCCCAAACCCCGTAGCTACGAAGTTAAGATGAATCGCAAAGAGCGGCGCTTAGCTTTACGGACAGCTTTTCAAAGTCGAGCTGAAGATATCGTGGTTGTCGAAGAGTTTGTCGATCAGCTATCTCGGCCCAAGACAAAGGAACTGATGCAAGCGATCGCCCGTTGGGATATTGATCCAAATAGCAAGATTTTGCTAATTGTCTCCGATCTGCAAGAGAGCGTCTATCTATCTGCTCGCAACGTACCCAACTTAAAGCTGATCTCGGCGACAAGTCTCAACGTTTATGATCTGCTGTTAGCAGATAGCTTGGTGGTAACGGCATCCGCCCTTGAGAAAATTCAGGAGGTTTACAGTGACTAAGTCTTTCGATCCTGGAACTCTAGCAGA
Source organism: Almyronema sp. (assembly GCF_052168255.1). Taxonomy (NCBI): domain Bacteria; kingdom Bacillati; phylum Cyanobacteriota; class Cyanophyceae; order Nodosilineales; family Nodosilineaceae; genus Almyronema; species Almyronema sp. The sequence continues at coordinate 29,828 of NZ_JBQLZL010000002.1, forward strand.
TATCGTCCGTCGGCCAATTGTGACTGAAAAAGCGACTCTGCTTCTAGAAGATAATCAATATACGTTTGAAGTTGCTCCCAAAGCGACTAAGCCAGAAATCAAAGCAGCAATTGAAATGCTGTTTGATGTCAAAGTAACAGGCGTTAGTACGATTAATCCTCCTCGCAAGCAACGTCGCTTTGGTCGTTTTACCGGGTACAAGCCTACCTACAAACGAGCCGTCGTGACGTTGGCGAGTGGTGACACAATCACGCTATTCCCTGACGTATAGCGGTGTTGCTATCAATAATATTTTTACGATTTTAGTTAGCTGAAGTTAGGTAGTGCAAACGAGGGTTTGAGTCATGGGAATCCGTTCATATCGGCCATACACGCCCGGAACCCGAGAGCGGACTGTTTCGGATTTCACGGAAATTACTCGCAATGAGCCGGAAAAATCTTTAACCCGTTCTGTCCATCGTGCTAAAGGCCGTAACAATCGCGGCGTCATCACCTGTCGTCATCGGGGTGGAGGGCACAAGCGGCTCTATCGGGTTATCGATTTTCAACGGAACAAGCACAACATTCCAGCCAAAGTGGCTTCGATTGAGTACGATCCCAATCGGAATGCTCGGATTGCGTTGCTGCATTACCAAGATGGTGAAAAAAGATATATTCTTCACCCTGCCAACCTAGCAGTAGGTTCAACCGTAATCTCAGGGCCGGATGCAGACTTAGAGATCGGCAATGCTTTGCCACTATCCAACATCCCGTTAGGAACTCAAGTTCATAACGTTGAGTTAATTCCGGGGCGAGGCGGCCAGATTGTAAGAGCAGCAGGGACTTCTGCGCAGCTTGTGGCGAAAGAAGGGAACTACGTTACTCTCAAGCTACCTTCTAGCGAAGTGCGCATGATTAGACGAGAGTGCTATGCCACAATCGGACAAGTCGGCAACGCCGATATCCGCAACGTCACACTGGGTAAAGCTGGACGCAAGCGCTGGAGTGGGCGACGGCCAGAGGTTCGGGGTAGCGTGATGAACCCCGTTGACCACCCCCACGGCGGTGGTGAAGGTCGTGCCCCAATTGGTCGCAGCGGGCCAGTCACGCCTTGGGGTAAGCCAGCATTAGGTCTTAAAACTCGCAAGAAGAAGAAAGCAAGTAATGCGCTGATCGTTCGTCGCCGTCGTCGAGCCTCTAAGCGAGGCCGAGGTGGGCGCAACGCATAAGCGTTGGTTCACTATCTGGCTGTCTCGCCCATCAAACCTTACTAAACGCAACCCTGCTGAATTGGTGAATTTATGTCTCGCTCTCTAAAAAAAGGTCCTTTCGTTGCCGATCATCTTTTGGAAAAAGTTGAAACCTTGAACGCTAAAGGCGAAAAGCAAGTTATCAAGACTTGGTCTAGAGCGTCAACAATTCTGCCTCAAATGATTGGCCATACGATTGCGGTTCACAACGGTCGGCAGCATGTGCCCGTTTATGTGAGTGAGCAGATGGTTGGCCATAAGCTAGGCGAATTCGCCCCAACTCGAACCTTTCGGGGCCATGCCAAAAGCGATAAGAAAGCTCGTCGATAGAAGCATTGAGTGGAGTAGAAAAAGAAATGGCTGTTGATACGTCTGCACAGGTAAAGGCCGTTGCCCGATACATTCGAATGTCGCCGCATAAAGTGCGGCGGGTACTAGATCAGATTCGAGGTCTTTCTTATCGGGAGGCTCTAATTATTTTAGAGTTCATGCCTTATCGGTCTTGTCAGCCAATTCTTAAAGTGTTGCGCTCTGCGGTTGCTAATGCTGAGCACAATCAGGGGTTCAGCCCTGCAAGCCTAGTGATTAGTGAGGCCTATGCTGACCAAGGGCCGACTTTGCGTCGGTTTCGCCCCCGTGCCCAAGGGCGGGCTTATCAAATCCGTAAGCCAACTTGTCACATTACGATCGCTGTAGCACCTACAGCTGATCCAGATTAAAAAGCTTTGTATTTGTGTTTATGCTTTCAGCTGATTAGAGGATATACCTGTGGGACAGAAGATCCATCCAACTGGGTTCCGTTTAGGAGTCGTTCAAGACCATCGTTCTCGTTGGTATGCCGACAGTACGCGCTATCCAGATCTACTCCAAGAAGACCATAAAATTCGTCAATATATTGAAAAAAATCTAAACAACGCTGGTATCTCCGAAGTTCGAGTTGAGCGGAAAGCCGACCAGATTGATTTAGAGATCAAGACTGCTCGACCAGGTGTTGTAGTCGGTCGAGGGGGAACAGGCATTGAATCTTTGAGAGCAGGTTTGCAAAAAGTTCTGCGCGACAACAACCGTCAAATTCGCATCAATGTCGTCGAAGTCGCTCGAGTTGATGCAGACGCGGCTTTGGTGGGAGAGTATATCGTCCAGCAGTTAGAGCGACGAGTTTCCTTTCGTCGCGTAGTCCGTCAGGCGATTCAGCGTGCTCAAAGAGCCGGGGTTGAAGGCATTAAGATTCAGGTAAGTGGTCGTCTTAACGGCGCTGAAATTGCCCGAACTGAATGGACGCGTGAAGGTCGGGTGCCGCTACATACCCTACGGGCAAACGTAGATTATTCCTACTGTACTGCTCAGACAATTTACGGTGTTCTGGGAATTAAAGTCTGGATCTTCAAAGGCGAAGTTATTCCAGGCCAGGAAGAACAACCTACCAACAATAATGCTCAACCGCGGCGACGTCAGCAACGGCGACGCCAGCAGTTTGAGGATCGCTCCAACGAAGGTTGAGTTAGAAACAACCTCAAGTCTGCAGCTAGCTTTGGCTGTCCAGCATTGAAATCTATGTAGTGGTAAATCATGTTAAGTCCAAGGAGAACAAAGTTTCGTAAGCAACACCGCGGCCGTATGCGAGGTATGGCTCAGCGGGGTAGTGAACTAAATTTTGGTGATTTCGCCCTTCAAGCTATTGAGCCTTCCTGGTTAACTTCTCGTCAAATCGAAGCCGGTCGTCGAGCCATGACTCGCTATATTCGCCGGGGCGGCAAAATCTGGATTCGAGTTTTTCCAGATAAGCCTGTCACTATGCGACCAGCTGAAACCCGTATGGGTTCTGGTAAGGGAAATCCTGAGTTTTGGGTAGCGGTGGTTAAACCCGGACGCATTATTTTTGAAATTGCTGGCGTACCTGAAGAGACAGCAAGAGAAGCTATGCGTCTTGCCTCTTTCAAGCTTCCTTTTAAAACTAAGTTTGTCACGCGAGATGTAAAGGAGACTTAAGCGGATGCCACTTCCCAAGATTGAAGATGCGAGAAAGCTCAGTGACCAAGAATTAGCCGATGAAATTGTTGCCGTAAAGCGAGAGCTTTTTCAACTACGCTTTCAAAAAGCAACTCGCCAGTTAGAAACTGAGGTTCATCGTTTCAAACATGCGAATCATCGGTTGTCTCAGATGATGACCATACAGCGACAGCGACAGCTGACAGCGACAAGCGTTTCAGACCAAGAACCTGGGTCTGCCACAAGTGAGGAATAGGAGTCAAGCAGATGGCAGTTAAGGAAAGAGTTGGCCTCGTAGTCAGCGACAAAATGGACAAAACCGTTGTGGTGATAGTTGAGAACCGTGTTCCTCACCCTAAGTACAAAAAGGTTATGGTTCGCACTAAGCGCTACAAGGTACATGACCAAGAAAACGAATGTCGTTCGGGCGATCGCGTTCGTATTCGCGAAACTCGTCCGCTCAGCCGGACTAAGCGCTGGATTGTGGCAGATATTCTTGATCGGGCCTCTGAGGCATAGCTCTCTGAGGTATAGCTAAGGAAGGAGGCAAACCGTGATTCAACAAGAGTCTATTCTCAATGTAGCTGACAACAGCGGGGCACGAAAGCTGATGTGCATTCGGGTTCTTGGTGGCAATCGTCGTTACGCCAATGTAGGAGACGTCATCATTGCTGTTGTCAAAGATGCCATTCCCAATATGGCCGTCAAAAAGTCAGATATTGTTCGAGCTGTCGTGGTGCGAACCCGCAAAGGGTTACGCCGGAGCAGTGGCATGAGTATCCGCTTTGATGACAATGCCGCAGTGATTATTAATCCCGAAGGTAATCCTCGAGGTACGCGTGTGTTTGGGCCAGTAGCGCGGGAGCTGCGCGATAAGAGCTTTACGAAAATCGTGTCCTTGGCTCCGGAGGTACTGTAATCGTTATGAAACCTAAGCAAAAACCGTCTACTCGGCAAAAAATGCATGTCAAAAAAGGAGATACCGTACAGGTTATCTCAGGTCGTGACAAAGGCAAGGTAGGCGAAATTATATCTGTCTTGCCCAAACAAAGCCAGATTATTGTAGAAGGCGTCAATATACGGACTAAGCATGTCAAACCTCGCCAAGAAGGTGAGTCGGGGCAAATAGTCACCTCTGAATTTCCGATTCACAGCTCCAATGTAATGCTGTATTCCGAAAAGGAAAAAATAGTTAGCCGGGTTTGCTATACCTTTACGGCAGAAGGGCGTAAGGTACGCATGCTCAAAAAGACAGGCGAAATTATTGACTAGCCTCAGAAATAGCAAAGTAACTGATAGAAAACCCCTGACCAAGCCCAGGGAAAGGTAGAAACCAGCATGACTGATCAGCTCAAAACCCTATATTACGAAAAGATAGTTCCCAAGCTGATGGAAGAATTCCAATACAGCAACATTCACCAAGTTCCTAAGCTGATCAAGGTGACGGTCAATCGGGGACTGGGCGAAGCTTCTCAAAATGCCAAAGCGCTAGAGTCTTCTGTCAACGAATTGGCAAAGATTACAGGTCAGCGGCCTGTAGTAACTCGGGCTAAAAAGGCAATTGCAGGCTTCAAGTTACGTCAAGGTATGCCCGTAGGCGTGATGGTAACCCTTCGTTCTGAGCGGATGTACGCGTTTCTCAATCGCCTGATCAATCTAACGCTTCCCCGAATTCGAGATTTTCGTGGTGTAAGCTCTAAAAGTTTTGATGGTCGCGGTAACTACACGTTAGGTCTGCGGGAACAACTCATTTTTCCTGAAATTGATTACGACAGCATCGATCAGGTGCGAGGCATGGACATCTCTATTGTGACAACCGCTCACACCGACGAAGAGGGACGCGCCTTGCTGAAGGAAATGGGAATGCCATTCCGGGAGAACTAGGCAAACTTTACAGATAGAGAGGATTATGGCGGCTAACGATACCATTGCGGACATGCTAACGCGCATTCGAAACGCGACCCTAGCGCGGCATCAGCGAGTAGAAATTCCATCCACCAAGATGACTCGCAGTATTGCTCATGTACTAAAGGAAGAAGGCTTCATTGCTGACTTTGATGAAGCGGGAGAAGGGGTGAAGCGTTCTCTAGTTGTGTCCTTAAAGTATAGGGGCAAAACCCGTGAGCCTATTATTAAAAATCTGACTCGGGTGAGCAAACCTGGTTTGCGGGTCTATTCCAACCGCAAAGAACTTCCTAGGGTTTTAGGAGGTATCGGCATTGCTATCATTTCGACTTCTAGTGGCATCATGACGGATCGAGATGCTCGTCGTCAGGGTATTGGTGGAGAGGTTCTTTGCTATGTCTGGTAGGGTATTGCCATTCCTCAATGTCAGCACTTTATCGCTGCAGGCGATCGCCGTTTAGGAGGAGTATTTATTCATTATGTCTCGGATTGGTAAACGCCCCATTCCTTTGCCTAATAAGGTCACTGCTGCTATCGACGGTCAGCATGTTGTTGTCAAGGGGCCCAAAGGGGAACTCAGTAGAACATTGCCAACGGGTGTTAGCGTCACTCAAGAGGGCGATACGCTGGTCGTCGTCCGCAACAATGACTCTCGCACCTGCCGTCAGCGCCATGGTCTTTGTCGAACCTTGTTAGCCAATATGGTAGAAGGGGTTTCTCAAGGATTTCAAAAACGTTTGGAAATTCAGGGCGTTGGCTATCGTGCTCAGGTTCAAGGCCGAACACTGACCTTAAGCTTAGGCTACAGTCATCCTGTTCAATTTGATCCGCCTGAAGGCATTCAGTTTGCAGTTGATGGCAACACGAACGTCATGGTTAGCGGTATCGACAAGGAAATCGTTGGCAATATAGCTGCCAAGATTCGAGCTACTCGCCCACCTGAGCCGTACAAGGGCAAAGGTGTTCGCTATGCGGGTGAAGTAGTTAGACGCAAGGCTGGCAAGGCAGGGAAGAAATAGACTATGAAGATCTCTCGGAAAGAACAAACACGAAGACGTCATTCGCGGATTCGGCGAAAGCTCGAAGGGACACCTGAGCGGCCTCGCCTTTCTGTGTTTCGCTCTAATCTTCACATCTACGCTCAGATTGTTGACGATACTCAACACCACACGTTAGTGGCCGCCTCGACCGTAGATACAGACTTAAAAGCTGCTTTAGAAAAAAGTGCTACCAAGGATGCATCTGCTCAGGTTGGTAAGCTGATTGCTGAACGGGCTATTCAAAAAGGTATTAAGCAGGTTGTCTTCGATCGCGGTGGCAATCTCTATCATGGTCGAGTTGCTGCTTTAGCCGATGCGGCTCGAGAAGCGGGCCTAGACTTTTAGGCAAATCTTTTGAGATTACACTCCAAGCAAAGATATAGATTTTAGGTTTAGGGACTATGGCGAATCGTCGCAAAAGCAATCGTAGCAAAGAGAAAGAGACAGATTGGCAAGAGCGAGTCGTTCAGATTCGCCGAGTTACCAAGGTTGTTAAGGGGGGCAAGAAGCTCAGCTTCAGAGCCATTGTTGTTGTCGGAAACGAGCGTGGTCAAGTTGGCGTCGGTGTGGGTAAAGCCAGCGATGTCATTGGTGCCGTTCGCAAGGGCGTCGCTGATGGGAAAAAACACATCGTTGAGGTTCCTTTGACTAAGGCCAACTCTATTCCTCATCCCACGTATGGGGTTGGTACGGGTGCTAAAGTGATGATGCGTCCTGCAGCACCTGGAACAGGTGTAATTGCGGGAGGAGCCGTTCGAACTGTGTTAGAGCTAGCAGGTGTTCGCAACATTCTAGCGAAGCAGTTAGGTTCGGATAATCCTTTGAGCAATGCTAGAGCTGCTGTGAGCGCGTTGTCGGCTTTGCGTACGCTTGCGGATGTGGCCGAAGAGCGCGGCGTTTCTATTGAAAAGCTTTATAGCTAAAGAATTGTTTGCTTCATAGGGGGTTGATTCATGAGACTGCAAGACGCTCAGCCTAAGCAAGGCTCTAAACGGCGGCGGCGGCGAATAGGTCGAGGTATTTCTGCTGGCCAAGGCGCTAGTGGTGGTTTTGGGATGCGGGGACAAAAGTCGCGCTCTGGACGCAGCACTCGTCCTGGGTTTGAGGGGGGCCAACTACCGCTCTATCGACGCTTGCCCAAACTCAAGCACTTTCCCATCGTCAATCAGAAACGCTATACCATTCTCAATGTAGGCGCTCTGGAAACGTTGGCGGCAGGAACTGAAGTCACTCTAGAATCGCTACTAGAAGCTGGTATTTTAACAGCCGAAAAGGGGCCGCTGAAGATTTTGGGAGATGGTGAACTTACCCAGTCTTTAACTGTAAAAGCAGCTGCCTTTACCCAGTCTGCCCGAGAAAAAATTGAGGCAGCAGGCGGTAGTGCTGAAGTAATTTAGAAACTACCCCTATTTCTCTGATGTCAGGCCAACGATAGAGCGATCGCTGATTTATTCAGTAGCCAATTATCGTTAGTATAAAGACGTTGAAGGTGATCGCAAGCACAGGTAGAGGTATTCCAACATGGTCGTTAGTCGCGGCAAATCGCCCAACGCACAGGAAACATTTATGCAGATGGCTCAGGCTGCTGGCTTGAGAAGCCGTCTGCTGGTGACGCTAGGGCTTCTGGTTCTGGTTCGTCTAGGGGTTTTTATCCCTGTCCCTGGCATTGACCGTGTCGCTTTTAACCAATACCTCCAAAGCAACAGTGTGGGCGGTGTTTTGGGGTTTGTTGACATCTTCGTAGGGGGTGGCTTATCGGCACTCGGCATTTTTGCACTAGGTATTTTGCCTTACATTAATGCCTCCATTATTTTGCAGCTTTTGACTGCTGCTATTCCTGCTTTAGAAGACCTGCAAAAAAACGAAGGAGAAGCGGGCAGACGCAAGCTGTCTCAAATTACTCGCTATGTAGCGCTGGGTTGGGCAATTTTGCAGAGTACGCTGCTGTCGTCCTTTTTGTTGATGCAGTTTGCTCGAACCCCAGGTATTCCCTTCGTTATAGAGACAGTTTTAGCGCTGACAGCAGGCTCTATGTTTGTCATGTGGGTTGGCGAACTTATTACCGAAAGGGGTGTTGGCAATGGTGCTTCGTTGCTTATTTTTGTCAACATCGTTTCTTCGCTACCGCGTTCTTTAGGGCAAACAATTGACCTAGCCCAAAGTGGCGATCGCAGCATTGTGGGCGGCATTATTATCCTCATGCTGGTGTTTCTAGCCATGATTGTGGGTATTATTTTTGTTCAAGAAGGAACCCGACGAATTCCAATCATTTCCGCCCGACGTCAGGTAGGCAGAAAGCTGTATTTAGAGAAGAGCAACTACTTGCCCCTACGGTTGAATCAGGGCGGGGTTATGCCGATTATCTTTGCTTCGGCTGTACTGGTTATTCCAATTTCACTGACTCAATATATTTCCAGTCCGGGGTTTGCTCAGTTTGTTAACACTTACTTCAGTCCCACATCATGGCTGTATGTAGGTCTTTACTTGCTGCTAATTCTTTTCTTCAGCTACTTTTACGCTTCGTTGATTGTCAATCCTGAAGATATGTCTCGCAACTTGAAAAAGATGGGAGCGAGTATTCCTGGTATTCGCCCCGGCAAGGCGACGACTGAATATATTGGCAAAGTGCTGAACCGACTAACGTTTTTGGGTGCCATTTTTCTAGGGTTGGTTGCAGTCATTCCCAGTGCTGTTGAGAGCGCAACGCGAGTTCAAACATTTAGAGGATTGGGTGCAACTTCTTTGCTTATCCTGGTAGGGGTTGCGATTGACACAGCCAAGCAAATTCAAACGTACGTTATTTCGCAGCGATACGAAGGGATGGTAAAGCAGTAGTGACTCGATTAATTTTTTTAGGGCCACCCGGTGCTGGAAAGGGAACGCAAGCGATCGCTCTTTCGGAAATTTGCACGGTTCCTCATATCTCTACTGGCGACATTTTGCGTTCAGCCGTTACTCAGCAAACCGACCTGGGTAAGAAAGCAGAATTCTACATGACGGCGGGGGAACTGGTTCCAGATAACTTGATTCTTGATCTCATCCGCGAACGGTTGTCTCAGACTGATGTCACCAGTGGCTGGGTTCTAGATGGCTTTCCCCGAAATGTACCGCAGGCCACCTTTTTAGACGAACTGCTTGAAGCTATTCAGCAGCCCTGCGACTTTGTGGTGAACTTGGATGTACCAGACGAGGTGATTATTGCTCGACTTTTGAAGCGAGGTCGCCAAGACGATACCGAAGAAGTCATTCGCAATCGGCTTCAGGTTTATCGCCAGCAGACAGCGCCACTCATTGATTTTTACCGCAATCGTCAGCAGCTTGTTTCAGTAGATGGCAACCAACCGATGGAAGTCGTCACTGAGGAACTGCGAAAGATCGTTAGCGTTTGATGGGTTTTGTGGCTTGAGCGAAGTCTTTCTCAAGTCTGGTACGAGTTGGGTCTAATATTTGCTACTTTTGAATGGAAAGTTAGTTGAGCAATCAAAGAGCTTTATAAAGTAGGTGGCTTTCTGTGGCTAGCTGACAGTATTTTTGGCCGTTGAGCCTTTTACTGCTAGCTGCAGGCTTTGTTGAATTGAGGGAATGCTAGTTGTCTAAGCAAGATTTGATCGAAATGGAAGGAACCGTTACCGAGTCATTGCCAAACGCAATGTTTCGGGTGGATTTGGATAACGGGTTTAACGTGCTTGCTCATATTTCGGGCAAGATTCGACGCAACTATATTAAAATTTTGCCGGGCGATCGCGTCAAGGTAGAGTTGACGCCTTACGACTTGAGCAAAGGCCGAATCACTTATCGATTGCGGAAAAAATAAAGCTAAGAACAGTTCAAAATCGCATCTAGCAGCGGTTCAGCACCAAATCTCACTACGTCAGTGCAGGGTAACCCGGTGTCTAGGTGAGTTTGAGCGATCGCAGTTTTGGCGGCTGCTTCTGGCAAATGTGAGGTGTTGAGAGCAATACCAACCACAGGTGGAGCTAAAAAAGTACCTCCAGCGCTAGCCACTGTCTCGTAAACCCGAACAACTTCAGGCAAAGGCGGTATCTGAAACTCAGCAAAGTTTTGGATGTGAGTCTGTCCAGCTCGATGAACCAGTAGCAAATGGGTGGGTTGAGCGCCCCTTAACAGCGGCAAAGTAGCCGTCGAAGCTGGATTCATTAAAGAACCCTGGCCTTCGACAAATAAAATCTCATAATCAGATCCATACTTAAGCACTAGCTGCTCAATGGCACCAGCAGCAAAGTCAACGCGAACAGCATCTAGGGCTACCCCGTCATCTCCTAGCATGAGATTAGTTTGCCCCGTTGCGATGATTTTGGCTCGGATACCGCGCTGTTTACAGGCTTTGTAGAGTTCAAGATTGGTAGACATCTTACCAACAGCCATGTCAGTACCTACCGTTAGAACTCTCAGGCAATTGAGGTCTTTAGCTTTGCCTGAACCTACGCTCAGGCCAGCGGGTTCTTGCCTGACATCCCAAATCCACTGGTTAGGTTGCATCATAGCCGTAAGGTCAGGATCGGCTGCCATAGGGGTGTGCAGACCGTTCACGATAGACAAGCCTGCTGCTGCTGCTTGTTTGACTTCCTGGTACCAAGCGGTTGGTAGCGCCCCTCCCGATGGCGCAATTCCAATAGCCAAGACGGTAGGTTGATAGGCCAGCGCGGCAGTTACTGAGGCCACAATAGGCACCTGTCGTTGAATTCCGGTTAGCGCTGCTAAAGACTCTCCGGCACAATCTTGATCAATAACCGCCACAATAGGTAACGGACTGTAGCGCAGCATTGCTAAGCCAGTTTTACCTTTTGTACCCTGAGTGCCGCCATGAAGCAAAATGGCAATGCGGTGTTCAGCGGTTAATTGCATGGGCAACTCCTAGTCCTGGTTGATGGTTGGGGTAAAGGCATGAATTATCTAAGCTAGCCCCTACAAACGGATCATTTTTAAGGTTGAGGTGGCTATCAAGATCGAGATGATCGGCTAAAGGTGAAAGCTGGGCAAGTGCCGTGTTAGACAAAGCACTATCTGAGTAGCAGCCAAACATGACTTGCAGTTTACAGGCACGAGCGACGTTAATCATTCGCTTGGCTTCGCTTAAGCCGCCAGCTTTCATTAGTTTGATGTTAATGCCATGAACACAGTCCGCCAGTGAAGGAATATCCTGGCTGGTAAAGCAGCTTTCATCGGCAAAAATGGGTAGTGGCGATCGCTGATAGAGGGCAGTAAATTCACTCAAGTGATCAACGGGCAACGGCTGCTCTAGATACGTCACCCCTCGTTCGGCCAGCCAGTCCGCCATTTTAATAGCTACAGGTAAAGTCCAGCCACCGTTGGCATCGACACTCACTTTTGCCTGAGGGGGAATGACGTCTAACAAAGCCATCATCATAGCCTGATCGGCTTCGATGCCCGCCGGATTACCCAATTTGACCTTGACAGAACGCGCTGAAAATAGCGCTAGCCAGCTTTGCAAACGTTCGACTGCGGCGGCGGGGGAGCTAATGCCGATGGTGACAGCCGTTGGCCCAATGCGATCGCGCTCGAGTCCCCAAAGCTGCCACAGCGGTAAATGAACACGCTTGCCTAACCAGTCATACAAAGCAACATCTACAGCTGCGCGAGTGGCCGAATGAAGCTGAGCGGCTTGCATAAGATCGGCAATGGCTTGATGCTGCAAAGGATGCAGCTTTTCCAGTTCGGTCTGGATTTGGCTGAGTTCGGCTGCAATCGCCTCAGCCGTCTGAGTTTCATGACCGATTGAAAACGGCGTTGCTTCTCCCCAGCCTTCAATATTGTCTGCGCTTAAGCGTAGCCAAAGGTTGCTAGAAGCAGTGTGCGTACCCCGGCTAATGGTCAGGGGGACGCGTTTGTGTACGGTAAAAATTTGCCATTCAATCTGCATCTCTATTTCTGCGGAATACCTTTTATGAGCCTTCAATATCAGCTTGATGTTCGCATTTGAAGCCACGCTGTCGCCAAGCCTCTAAATCTACAGCGGTTAAGGGTAAAACCGCTGAGCAGGAGGGGGTATAGACCTGACTGGCGATCGCCCAAATCAGTGTACGAGACAAATCTAAAGCCGTTTTCAGGGGCTGCTCTTGATTACCAGGCACACCCGTTTCATCCACAATGTCAGGTTCAACCCAAATACCATGTGCGCCTAAAAGAATTTGAGCCATCCACTTTGCCCTTGGCAGATGCGTGGATGAAGTGACTAGACGAACTTTCTGCACATGCCAGCGTTTGAGAATAGGGAGGCTAAAGTAAAAATTGCCAAAAGTTGAGCGGGCGCAATTTTCTAGCCAAACCTGGTTTAAGGGGGTTTGGGCTTGTTCAAACAGCAGACGAATGCAGGGGTCTTGAGAGCCAGAAGAAATCAAAACCTGAGCGGCTGGAAACTGGGGCAGGAGATCAGCGACATGCATTTCGCGACGAACGCTACCCCCCAAAACCAAAAAGGCATCTACCGAACCTTGGGCGGCATGATGCAGTTTGCCCCCTAGACTGATTAGCCCCCACAGGAGTAGGGTTAAAAGCAACACCCCCCCTCGTTGAATAGGGTGTCTGAGGCAAGTAGAGGCAAAAAAGCGATAGAACACAGAAGCCAGCGCCAAAAATTAAGACTATCAGGTTTTTCCTATATTAAAGGGCAATTTTTCTAACGGTTGTGGCCATCTGTTCCCTAGAATCGCTATCTTAGGAGTGCAAGTCAGCGGCCTCAGTAAAATTCCGGTAGATCACTGTTTCTCAGGGGCTGTGCGATCGCTAGACTGGCACATAGCAGCTAGCTTATAGTTAGCCGCCTTGTCATGATTAGTCTGCGCCACGTTACGTTGCCTCGTTAACCCGCTAGTCATCTCCGAAGTCGTCCATGAACTCAGCCCTCAATTTTCGCCACCTGTCGCAACTCTGCCTGATTAGTGGCGCGATCGCCACGACCGCTGTTTTCTCCCCTGTTCTACCTGTCCTCAGTAACGCAGCAAACGCTAGCTTTCACGATAGTCCCAAGGCGGTTTTAGACGAAGCTTGGCAAATTGTGAATCGAGAATATGTGGACGGCAACTTTAACTACGTAGACTGGCAAGCCGTCCGCCAAACGCTGTTAGGCCAAGAATATTCATCTTCAGAGCAAGCTTACGCCGCACTACGGCAAGCGCTACGGCAGCTAAACGATCCCTATACCCGATTTTTAGATCCTCAGCAGTACTCAGAATTAACTGACCAAACTTCTGGCGAAGTGTCTGGTGTGGGTCTCAAGCTACAGCGCGATGAGGCTGCCAGAAAGATCGTAGTGGTGGAAGCGCTAGAAGGTTCACCCGCTGCTAGCGCTGGCATTCAGGCCGGAGACTACCTTTTGATGGTGGACGGGCGCTCTACGGATTTGATGACGGTAGAGGCAGTCTCACAGTTAATTCGGGGAGAAGCCGGTAGCCAAGTAACCTTAACCATTGGCGATCGCAACAGTCAAAACAGACGCCAGACAGTTATCTTAACGCGAGCTTTAATCGAAGTTGAAACTGTTCATTACGAAGTCAAAGCCGAAAACGATACGCGGATCGGCTACATTCGTTTGACTGAGTTTAACGCCCATGCCACTGAACAAATGCAGGCTGCGATCACCAAACTGCTGGATGACGACGTAGAAGCCTTCGTTTTAGATTTACGCGGCAATCCGGGTGGCTTGCTCAATTCCAGCATTGAGATTAGCCGCATGTGGCTGCAACGAGGATCTATTGTCCGAACGGTTGATCGCTTTGGCAATGATGACGAAATCAACGCTAACCGCACTGCGTTAACAACGCTGCCTTTAGCCGTGCTAGTAGATGGACGTTCAGCTAGCTCTAGCGAAATTTTGACCGGAGCACTGCGAGACAATGGACGAGCCACAGTCGTTGGCAGTACAACCTTTGGTAAAGCCCTGGTGCAGTCTTTGCACGGCCTATCAGACGGTTCAGGCATTGCCGTCACAGTCGCCCATTACTACACGCCTAACGGTACAGATATTAGCCGTAAAGGGATTACGCCTGATATTGAAATAGACTTGACAGCGGGCCAACTGCGGCAACTGCGGGCTAATCCCAATCTATTGGCGACCCCTTCGGATCCGCAGTATGCCAGAGCGATCGCGGTTTTATCAGAAACAATTTTAGTCAATCGGCAGCAAAGCCAGCCGACACTTTCTGAAACGGCTGAACCCAGCCGCTTGGGTCGAGGGATTTAAGCTAGACCTGCTAGTCAATTAGCTAGGCGATGGAACGCCTAGCTCGGTTAAGCGCGGTTAAGATAAAACAATCAGCCCGCTTTTAAGCGATCGTCAGTTGACGGGGCAAAGGTTGATTTTAGTCAGTGGCTGCTTGAGAATGTGGACGGGGTAATTTGCTCCCAGCCCAATGTGCATCTTGAGGACGCCTGAGCCATGAGCAACCTGACTGCGACTTGCCTCAAAGTAATTAGCTGTTGGCTAATTCTATGTTTAGGCAATCTCCCCCTAGCTGTAGCCAGATCGCCCGATAAAGTTATGCCAGCCACTCCTCGTCTAACTCAAGTGGCCCATCTAGATCCAGTAGCGGCTTTAGAGCGCATTTTAACCCACTCTGAACTACAGGCAGACTGGTTTGCTGCCAGCTTTTTAGCTCAGGTGTCGCTGGCTCAGGTGTCGCAGATTGTTCAGAGTATTCAAGCTCGCTTAGGCGCGTACCAGCATACGACACCCCAGGCCAATGGCTACTTGATAACCTTCGAGCGGGGTACGGTTGAAGCCCGCCTTACGCTTAACAATCGTGGCCAAATTACGGGTTTGCTGTTTCAGCCACCGCTGCTAAATGGTTTGTCGCTAGCGGATATTCAGCAGCGCTTTGCCGAGTTGCCGGGTGAGGTTAGTTTTTTAGTGTTGGCTGATGGCGCACCCATCACCAGCTATCAGGCCGAGCAGCCCTTAGCCGTTGGTTCAGCCTTTAAACTCATTGTGCTGCAAGCGCTCCGACAGCAGATTGAGTCAGGCCAGCAGCGTTGGCATACGGTTGTGCGCCTACAACCTGCATGGCGTAGTTTGCCGAGCGGTATTTTGCAAACTTGGCCAACGGACTCACCGATAACGTTGCAAACCCTGGCTACGTTGATGATTTCTCTCAGCGACAATACCGCAACCGACGCCTTGATCCACCTAGTGGGGCAAGCGGCTTTAACGACGTTGTCGCCACGCAACCAGCCTTTTCTGACCACGCGCCAGTTCTTTATATTGAAAGACCCGCAAAACAGGGCACTGCTAGAGCGCTATCGCCAAGGCAACTTAGCGATACAGCAACAAGTGTTAGACCACTTAGCCATATTGCCCTTGCCTGCGGCTGACCTGTTTGAAGGGGAGCCGTTAGCGCTTGATGTCGAATGGTTTTTATCTGCAGAAGAATTGTGTGCGGCGATCGCGACGGTTGCCGATTTGCCGCTGATGCAGGTCAATCCAGGCATTGCCGATCCGCAAGACTGGGCCACCGTTGCTTTTAAGGGCGGGTCTGAACCAGGGGTACTCAACTTGACAACTCAGCTCCAGAGTCAGGACGGTGAGCGTTGCTGCGTAGCAGCCACCTGGAACCACAGTGCTGGGATCGATGAAACTGAGATGATGGCCTTATATCGCAGTGCGATCGCAGCGTTAGCCCCCTAGACTTTCTAACCAACCGCCATTGACTTCGCCAGTTCTTTTTCAGAAAGCCCCGTATACTCGCTGACGATCTGGCGAAATTCGTCTCCGGTTAGCGTTTCTTTTTCGAGTAGCAGATCAACTAGGCGATCGATGAGCGGTCGGTTTTGCCCTAGCAAGTCACAGGCTTTGAGATAACAATCTTTAACCAGGTTGCGTACCTGGCGGTCAATTTGGGCAGCCATCTCTTCGGAAAACTCCGAACGGGGCATCAAGTCCCGTCCCAAAAAGACCTCACTATTAGAGTTTTCTAAAGCGAAGGAACCTAGCTCAGACATGCCAAAGCGGGTCACCATTTGACGGGCAATATTAGTGACCTGCTGAATATCGTTGCTAGCTCCTTGGGTGACCTCATCTTCGCCAAAAACAATCGTTTCGGCAGCCCGACCACCTAGCGTGACGGTAATCATATCAACCAGTTCGGCGTAAGACATGAGGCCATCATCGCCGCGATCTTCTTTGGGTAAGTAACTGGCAAAGCCACCGACACCACCAGAGCGGGGAATAATCGTGACTTTATCGAGGGGGCTAGAATGCTTGAGCAACGTAATTAGCAAGGCATGCCCTAGCTCGTGATAGGCAATGAGGCGCTTTTTCTTGCTGTCGAGCAGGGGGGTGAGGCTCAGACCAATCGTTACCCGATCGATAGCGTCCGTAATTTCGAGGGAAGTGATGGCTTCTTTGCGACGTCTAGCCGTTAGAATAGCAGCCTCGTTCAGCAGGTTTGCCAGTTGCGCACCCGAAAAGCCAGGGGTACGGCGGGCGATCGCTTCTAGCGAGACTTCTGGATCAATCTTTTTGTTACGGGCATGAACTTCTAAAATGCCGAGACGACCTTTGTAGGTAGGTAAATCGACAATGATTTGGCGATCGAAGCGGCCAGGACGCAGCAAAGCTGAATCTAAAACATCAGGACGGTTGGTGGCAGCAATTACAATCACACCGCTGTTGCCTTCAAACCCATCCATTTCGGTGAGCAACTGATTGAGGGTTTGCTCTCGCTCGTCGTTGCCGCCGCCAATCCCCGCTCCCCGCTGCCGACCAACGGCGTCAATTTCATCGATAAAAACAATACAGGGCGCGTTTTCTTTGGCTTTTTTGAACAAGTCGCGAACGCGAGAAGCGCCAACCCCAACAAACATTTCGACAAACTCAGACCCCGAAATGCTAAAAAACGGTACACCTGCTTCACCAGCGATCGCCTTTGCTAGCAAAGTTTTACCCGTACCCGGTTGTCCTATCAGCAAAACACCTTTAGGAATCCGCGCGCCTACAGCCGTGAAGCGTTCCGGCTGCTTCAAAAAAGTAACCACTTCTTGAAGTTCTTCTTTGGCCTCTTCAATGCCAGCAACGTCATCAAACAAAACACCCGTTTTAGCTTCCATTTGAAAACGAGCTTTAGAGCGGCCAAAATTCATGGCGTTGCCAGAAGCATTGGCCGATCGCCGCAAAATCATCAGCAAACCAATAATCAAAATTAGCGCTAATAAAGAATTGGTCGCCAACCAGGCCAACGCCCCATTGTCTGAAGCTTCAACAACCTCAAAGTCAATACGATTATCACGTAGGCGCTCAATTAGCTCAGGATTGCGATCGCCTGAAAACAACATGACTTTTTCTGGCGGGGCATCTTCTGGCTGATCGGCCAACTCCACTAGCGCCACTCGGCGGGTCGGATCAATTTCAACGCGCTCGACTTCGCCCTGGTCAATTTTTTCTAGCAAGCCGCTATACGTTAGCTCATCTGCTTGAGGATCAGCTTCCTGAGCCAAAGCAGGGGGTAAACCCCCAAGGCTTTGTAGCAGTAACCAGCTTGCCGTCATCAAACCGGTTGCGACTGAACCCAGCTTGGCTTTGGTGGGTTGAGACAAAAACTTACCAGAGCGTTGCGTCATGATTACAGTTGCCTTTTATCAATCCAAATGAAGTTTATAAAACACAATCTTCTTGTCTATCCTAGCTCTCAAATACAGACATAGTGGGCAAGTGCTTGAGAATCACAGCCGCCACTATCCCTGAACTGATTTTCCCGATTTGTAGGTTTCGCTAAAATCTCCTAAAATAAACTCATATCGAGTACAACTTGGTACACCTAAACAAACCCTTTAACTGAAGCTACTAAACGGAGTTATTAAAATCATGGTCAAAATCGTTGGCATTGGCGGTAGCTTGCGACCGAATTCTTACAGCCAGCAGGCGCTAAGAATTGCAGCGCAGCGGCTTGAAAAACTGGGGGGCAGCGTTGAAATTCTCGACTTGCGAGAAATGACATTGCCTTTTTGTGATGGTTCTAAGGCGTATCCTGACTACCCAGACGTAAAGCGGCTGCAGGAAACAGTGCGTCAAGCAGATGGCTTGATTTTAGCCACGCCAGAGTATCACGGCAGCGTTAGCGGCGTGATTAAAAATGCTTTGGATCTAATGAGTTTTGATGAGCTAGCGGGCAAGGTTACTGGCTTAATTAGTGTTTTGGGGGGTCAGCCCAACAGCAATGCCCTCAACGACCTCAGAATCATCATGCGCTGGGTGCATGGCTGGGTGATTCCAGAGCAAATCGGCATTGGGCAAGCTTGGCAGGCGTTTGACGAAAACGGGCAGCTTGTGGATGACAAACTTTCTGAGCGCTTCGATCGCTTTGCTGAAAGTTTGCTGCTCAGCACCCAAAAATTAGCACCCGCCAAACCAGCCGAAAATCGGCAAGCCGCTTAGTTGATACAATTAGCAGGAAAATTCTGTAATTAGCGGCTACCCATGATTACCGTTGCCCTGCCCAAAGGCGCTTTGCTAGGAGACAGCATTGCCCTCTTTCGTTCGCTTGGCTTAGATTTCAGCGGCTTTTTAGACAAAGCCAATCGGCAATTACAGATTAGCGATCCGACGGGGACTGCTCAGGCGCTGTTAGTTAGGGCGCAAGATGTGCCTGTCTATGTGGAATATGGTCAGGCTCAAGTGGGTATTGTGGGTTACGACGTGCTGAGAGAAAAGCACCCCAACGTGGCTCATTTGGCCGACTTGGGCTTTGGTCGCTGTCGCTTGTCGGTCGCGGTAAAAGCCAGCAGTCCTTACCGCTCAGCTCTAGATTTACCCGCTCACAGCCGGGTGGCGTCTAAGTTTGTAAATTGTGCTAAAGAGTACTTTCAAAGTATTGATTTGCCCGTAGAGATTGTGCCGCTGTATGGCTCAGTCGAGTTAGGGCCAATTACGGGCATGTCTGAGGCAATTGTGGATCTGGTTTCAACCGGAACAACGCTGCGAGAAAACAATTTGATCGAACTAGAAGTGCTGTATCAAAGCACCGCTCGGCTGATTGCCCATCCCCTCAGCTATCGGCTGAATTCAGATGGGTTGCAGCCGCTGGTTGCCCAAATTCGGCAGCAAACAGCCGCAGCAGTAGCGGTTTAAAAGGCAGAGAGTAAAAGGAAAAGAGCAGAAGGAAAGCTTTTCTGTCAGCGGCTTTCAGCAGTGAAATATTTTGACCCTTATGGCTACAGTTATAGCCCTCTGCTCCCCAATCGGGGCAGACCTATTTCTCGTCGGCCAAAACGACGTAAATTCGTCGATTTTTCCTAGACTGACAAAAGCGGGATAGGCTGAGTTGGTTGGGCAGGCCGCCCTGTCAGCAAACCGTTGGCTAACGTTTTATATCAATTCTCGATTCTAGATTTTTGATTTTGAATTGAACAGTCTTTGCTCTGCAGACGTTTCGGCATTCTCATCTTTACCTTACGTTGAAGCATCGGTATTATTTGCCAATACAAAAACGGCTAAAAATTTGATCGAGCATAGATTCGGTCAGGTCATCGCCTGTGATTTCGCCTAGGGCGCGGATGGCGCTGCGCAAATCGATTGTCCAAAAGTCTAGGGGCAGGTGAGCTTGAATGGTTGCTTGCACTTGGGTCAAGGCCGTTTGTGCTTGAGTCAGCGCTGCGGCTTGGCGTTGATTAATTGCGATATCCCAGTCGGCAGCAGCCAGTTTTCCAGCTTGTACGGCAGCTAGGATGGCATTTTCTAGGGCTTCAATGCCTTGATTCTGGGCGGCAGCCGTGTAGACCCTTTGTTCGGCTAGGGGAGGCAGACTCAACGCTTCAGGAGCGACGAGATCTATTTTGTTGATCACCCAAATCAGCGGGCGATCGCGGACGAGTTCATAAAGCTGGGCATCTTCCGGCGTCCAGCCTGCTTCGGCGTCGAGCGTCAGCAAGACCAGATCGGCTGATTGAGCGGCTTGGCGCGATCGCTCGACGCCGATTTTTTCTACCTGATCGAGGGCATCGCGAATACCAGCCGTATCAAGCACTTGAATCGGAATGCCACCGACTACTAGCTGTGACTCAACCACATCGCGAGTGGTGCCAGGTAGGTTAGTCACAATGGCGCGATCGCTCCGGCTCCAGGCATTGAGCAGGCTAGATTTACCCACATTTGGGCGACCCACAATGGCAACCCGCAACCCCGATCGCAGCAGTTCCCCTCGATCTGCCGTGGCTAGAATTTGCCGCACCTGCGCCAAAACTTGATCAAGCTGTTGGGCGACCGCAGCTTCCGCTAACGGTGGCAGGTCATCGGCAAAATCGATCCGGGCTTCTACCTCAGCCAAAAGCGCCAAGCAGCTTTGTCGCAAGCTGCCAATGGCACTTGCTAGCTTACCCTGAATGCCAGCCAGCGCCGTTTGAGCCGCTTGGGGCGATCGCGCTCCAACTAAATCGGCAATGCCTTCGGCTTGGGTTAGATCCAGCCGTCCGTTGAGAAACGCTCGTAAGGTAAATTCACCGGGCTGAGCCAGCCGCGCCCCGGTCGCTAAGCAAAGCTGCAAGACCTGCTGGACGGCCATAATGCCGCCATGACAGTGAAACTCGACAACATCTTCACGGGTATAAGAGCGAGGAGCCAACATCAGCATCAGCAAAGCTTCGTCGATCACCTGCTGGGTCTGGGGGTGGCGCACATACCCATAAAGAATGCGGTGACTTTCCCAGGGTTGCTGGCCGGGGGCATGAAAAAGCTGCTGGGCGATCGCTTGAGCGCTAGCCCCTGAAAGCCGCACGATGCCGACGCTGCCCTGCTGGGGAACAATAGCGGTAGCGATCGCGGCAATCGTTTCGGCTTGAATCATCGGTTGAGACATCGTCACAGGTCAGTGGCTTGCTGCCAAAAACTAAACTCCTGCCAAACGACTGCTGCGGATTCCGCCTCAGGGTCAGCATAATAAAACTAGTTGCCGGGATAAAAAAGCGCACACCTATGTCATCTAGATTACCTAAGCCTCTCCAAGATCCCTCGGCAACCTCCTCTCAGCCATCAGCAAAGCCCTCCAATTTATCGACCCCAAAAGCTCTAGGCAAAAAGACAACGGCTGATGGCTCTCACTTATTAGCGGCTGTGAAGAAAAAAAAGGTTTGGCCCAGACGACTCAAGTATTTTTACTATCGCTTTGTGCGCTTGCAAGGTAGCCCTAAAGCGCTAGCGCGGGGGTTAGCGGCAGGTATTTTTGCCGGACTGTTTCCGCTTTTTGGCTTTCAAACTATTTTAGGCGTTGCGATCGCAGCTTTGATTCGCGGCAACAAAATTATGGCAGCGGCGGGAACCTGGGTGAGCAATCCGCTGACCTATGTGCCCATCTACGCGCTGAACTTTCAAGTAGGGCGCTGGTTATTGGGCGATCGCAGTGGAGCAGTTGCCATTCCCCAAGAGCAGTCTTTGCAGGTTTGGATGGAGATGGGAGCTGATATTACGCTAACGCTGTTTGTCGGCTGTGCGGTAATGGGGATGCTTTGTGCGATCGCAGGTTATTTTGGCGGGTTGCGGCTGATTCATTGGGGTCGCCGCCAGCGATCGAAGCGCCGCTCATCGTAACGCTGGGGAACGAGCCATGCAGCCTCGCAAACTACGGTTGACCGTAGGGCTTTTAGCCTCTCTGCTCTTTCATTAAGCTATCGTGCGCGATGGCTGGCTTTCGCAGAATTCGAAAACCTTGGCGCATCTGCTGGTGTAAGCGCACCCAACAGACGCCTTAATCCCCGACTGAAAGAGGCAGTTCGGAGACCTGTTGCCTATGGTAGCCCTGGTCGTCCCGATTTGAGCGATATAAAAACCTGGATTGGTCGGCTCTCATCAGATCGCTGCTTTGAGGCGCATCCAGGTTATCTTGGCATTGGAGTTGGCCTGTCACATTTGCTGGCAATCGGCTCTCAACCCTTGTCGCCACCCAGTCGCATACATGACCTCTCCCACGGTGCAACAGCTTGGCGAAATTGGCCTTTTGCAACACCTGCGCCAGTTTTGCCCCACTGAGGCGATCGCCGACGATGCTGCCCTGTTATCGGTTGCCCCCGACCATCAGCTAGTCGTCACCACCGACGTTTTAGTCGAAAAGGTACACTTTAGCGATCGCACCACTTCTGCTCAAGATATCGGCTGGCGAGCCACTGCCGCCAACTTATCTGACCTGGCGGCTATGGGGGCAGAACCGCTAGGCATTACGCTGGGCTTGGGTCTACCGCCCACCACATCGCTAGACTGGATTGAACCGTTTTATCAAGGCATGGGCGCTTGCCTCAGCCATTACGGCGGCGTAATTTTGGGCGGCGACCTCTGCCGCGCCCCGGTGATTACGGTGGCGATAACCGCTTTGGGTCAGGTACGGCCTCAGCGAGTTCTGCGGCGATCGGCAGCGCAGGCGGGCGATGCCATTGTGGTTACAGGTGAGCATGGGGCATCGCGGGCAGGGTTAGAACTGCTGCTAAAGCCTGAATCTGGAAAAACCCTAGCCGCAGGCGATCGCCAACACTTAATCAAAGCCCACCAGCGACCGCGACCGCGCTTTGACGTTCTGCCTACCCTCTGGCAGGTTTGTGCAACCCTCAACCGTCCGATTGCAGCGATGGACAGCAGCGATGGCTTAGCTAATGCCGTCTTACAAATCTGCCAAGAAAGCCAAACCGGGGCGCATCTGGTGCGATCGCAGTTGCCCCTTCCTGCCGTCTTTACCCCCTGGCTTAATGCCGCGCAGGCCCTAGACTGGTGCCTCTATGGGGGCGAAGACTTTGAACTGGTGATCGCCCTGCCGCCAGCGTCAGCCCATCACCTGGTAGAGCAACTAGGGAAATCTGCCGCGATCGTCGGAACGATTGTGGCTGAGCCAACCGTAACACTGAGAGAAACGGCTGCAGCCGAACCAACCGCTACGCTTACTCTAGAGCAGGGGTTTCAGCATTTTTAAGCGCTGAGCAAACTTCCGCCGCCGGGGGCTGGGTTAGCACCCGGTAGTTGGCATAGCCTGCCGTTGCCAGTAGCTGGCCAACCACTTGTTCTGCGCGGGCGTTGGCTTCATGCAAAATGCCTTCAGCACAGGCCGATTTTATAATTTTGTCGAGCGCTTCTTCTTGGGCAAAATCTTGCAAAACGGGGGCATTGTCTGGCCCTAACCCCAAAAAGCCGCGATCGTAGTCGTAGACGGTTGAGCGATCGACGTCAATTTTGCTGTCTAACAGGCGCGGCGGCGGCAAGGTGACGCGGACGCCATCAGCCATCATCTGCACGTCTTCAGCGGTGAGTTCGCTAAGGTCAACCCCCGCCCGCACTTCTCCGTAGGCAATGTAAAGCAAGTTAGTGCTGCCCACCACATAACCAGCAACCGTGCGATCGCTTTTGGCAGGTACTACCGCTTCCATCGTAAAAATGGCTGTGGTCAGCTCACTAGCCCCTTGAATCTGACGCACCACCACCGATCGAATATCGACTTCTTGCGTCGGCGGTGGCGGCTGCACCATCATCATTAGCCCTTCAAAAAAACGCCCACCCGATCGCCAAATACCGATTGCCGCTAGCAGCGCCAGCAACATCACACTGCCGGACACCGTCAACAGCAAGCTGTTGAGAAACTTAAACGAAACGCCCCGAGAAACGCCCTGAGGTTTTGAAGAACTGTCGTAGCTCATGAATTCTGCTCGTCTAGATTAGCAGCCAGAGGAAAGCCAACCCACTTAACCAGCCTCATGATAACGCGATCGCTTAAGAAGATTGGAAATGCTCTTGACAGAGTTGACGAAAATGATCGCCTCGATGTTCAAAACTTTGATATTGATCAAAACTGGCACAAGCAGGAGACAGCAAAACCGCTTTGGCGCTGTGGCTAGTAGCCAGTTCTGCCCCTCGCTGCACAGCCCGATCGAGCGTTTCAACAATCTCATACTGGCTATAATCGACCTGTTCTAACCGTTGGGCAAACGCTGCAGCCGCCTCCCCAATTAGCAAGACTTTGACTGCCTTCGCATGAATTGCCTGTAGCCAAGCCTCATCATTGCCTGCTTTCGGCTCTCCGCCAGCAATCAACACCACCGGAGCCGTCACAGCTTGTAGCCCCACTTCAGCAGCGTCGTAGTTAGTGGCTTTGCTGTCATTGATAAAGTCAACTCCTTGCCAGGTCAATACCTGCTCTAAGCGATGGGGCACCCCTGCAAAATTAGCGATCGCTTGGGCAACTTGCGCCGGATCAATCTCAGCCAAGCCAGCCGCCGTCACCGCCAGCAGCAGGTTTTGCAAATTGTGCTGACCCACCATCCGAAGAGCCTCGGGTTTAACCATTGCCTGCCCCTTAAACTTGACCCAGCCGTCTTCTATCCAGGTGGTGGGCTGCAAGGGGGCGATCGCCTGTCTGCCTTGGGTACTAGTCCAGTGTGCTTCTGGCCAAGCCTCGGCTGACTGGGTGCGTAGATACGGATCATCCCCGTTAAGAATTTGCAAAGCTGAGCGTCTGAGCAGAGTGGCTTTGATGGCGTAATAATTTTCTAGCGTTTTGTGGCGACTGAGATGATCGGGGGTAAACGTCGTCCAGATACCTATTTGAGGAGCCAGAGTAGGGGAAGCTTCAATTTGATAGCTACTGAGTTCGGCAATTACCCAGTCGGGCACCGTTTCGTCTAGGGCTAATTCACAAGCCGCGTAGCCAATATTGCCGCAGGCCGGGGCGTGAAAGCCAGCCGCTTGAAAAATTGCGGCGGTTAAAGCGGTAGTGGTGGTTTTGCCATTGGTTCCAGTAATGCCTAGCCAAGGGCGATCGGCCAAAAATCGCCATGCCAGTTCTGTTTCGCCAATGGTTTCAATATCGAGTTCTCTGGCCTGTGCCAGCACTGGCGCATCCCACGGCACACCAGGACTGACTACCAGCAAGTTGATCTCACGGCTAGGGACAAATTCGTGCCCTAGTTTGACTGTGATGCCTGCCTGCTCAAGTGCCTGCTGCTGCTGTTGCAGGTAGGCAGATTGGTTGCGATCGCTAAGGATTACCTGCCAACCGTCTTGCTGAAGCAGCCGCGCCGCCGCCATGCCTGATTTGCCTAAGCCAATTACATGGGCCTGTTTTTGCATGGATGGGAAAAAGCCTTTGGAGTCTATAGGCTTTTAATACCGCAAAATGGCAAGTCTGCGCTACACCCCCCATACCCAAGTTGAGCGTTAGGTAGAGGTCTGACGCTGGCCAAAAGCCGAAAGGGTAAATAAGTAAGGTATTTGCCAACGCTGAGCCAGGTAACACACGGTCAACGGCCCATATAGCCCAATAGCAATGCCGCCCAAGAGATGCAGACTCGCTGCTTCAATGTTTAAGCCGCGGCTTAAAACAATGCGCCAGCAGGCCGAAAACAGCGTATGCGCTACATAAATTTCGAGGGATGCCCGTCCCCAGCTTCTTAAGCAGCTACCGATGTTGTGTTTGGCCAACAAAGCAGCTATTGTGCAGACCCAGATAATACCTAGCAGCGCGATCGCAGGTACCAGCCAATAAACTGTAGACAGCCGCAGCACTACCGCCGCTGTCAGGCTGACAAAGCTAACGGCTCCTATACTCGCCAGCCTTGTAGAGCTGAGTTGCTCAAGTCGATTGAGGTCAAATCGAGTGCGTAGAAAAGCACCAATGCCTACATACAAAGCATATTTGCAAACTAAAATCAAAACGCCCCAAGGGAACCCCTGCATCAAGGGCACAACAGCGTAAAGCAACCCGCTTAAGCCCAAAAAAAAGTAAGGCGTAGCCCCCATTTTTTGCAGCGCTGCGTAGGCAATCACTATTAAAAAAAGCACATATAAAAACCAAAATTGCATAAGCGGATTGTAGACAACCTGCAGCAATTGCGTTACTTGTAGCGAACGATTGGTAGCTCCAGTTTGAGCAACGAGAAGCTGAATAGTGCCCTGTAAAATTGACCAGACAAAGTAAGGATAGGCGATGGTCTTTAGCTTGTTGACAAAAAAATGGTTAAAGGAGCGATTGCTAACAGAACGCTGAATAAAAAAACCTGTTATCAAGAAAAAAAGCGGCATATGAAAGGCATAAATCCAGCGATCTAAGGTGCTAGCCCACACAGAATCGCTCAAAATATGGTCGCTGATCAAACCGCGTAAAGTATGGCCAACTACCACTAAAAAAATGCCAATGCCCTTGGCATAATCAACCCAAGCATTTCGTTTACTTACAGCGGGTTGAATCGGCTGGGTCATAGCTGTAACCATAACGTTCGGCCAAAGCAATTTTTAATAACGTCTTTTCTGTTCGCAACTAAACAAAAACAACGACTAACCCACAAACTACCAATCAAGCTTTTCAGCCGCTACTGCCGTCGGAAAATACTTTAGAAGTTTTATCATGGATAGAAAATCGGCTTTTAGAAGGATAAAAAACTTCTAAGTGCTGAATATCAGCATCCATAGCTGTTAAGCCATACCGAAGAAAAAAACCAGCAACTATTCGGCTTTTGAAGTTAGCTTTTGAGGTGCCCTTCTTAAGCGCCCAAAAGACAACCGTAGTTTCCATTTTTTTCGCTAGCGAAAAAATTAAGGCTACGCAATCAGCAAGCTACCGACGGCGGCAGCCAAGTTCGAGCAACGGTTTATTGATAGTGAGCTACTGGGGATAGCCAAAGACAACCAGCAGCATGAAAGGTTTTCTAGCAAAGGTTTTTGCCCTTTAAGTGGCTCAACGCTAGTGGCTACAGCTACAGCACCCATACCGATCTGTTTAAGAGATTGAATTTCGAGATCCAATGAAGCCAGCGATTAGGCAAGCAAAGCGAGGCTGACCGACAAACTTTTCATCCCAGCATGACGAGGTGAGGATAAAACAGGTTCCTCAAACTCTTACTTTTTTGCGCCAGTCAGCGCTTGACAATTTATTCAAAGTCAGGCCAAACCCAACCGTGATTAAGCACAGACCTAGCAAATTGAGGCGATCGCGCGTGATCTCAGCAGTTTCATCCACGAACAAATCTTGTTGTCTATTGGGCAGTGGTGAGGTTACCAATCCGACATTTCTATGAGGTACAGCCTGCAAATTTTCTGACGCTTGCTGGCGGTGAAATTATGGAAGAGGCATCCAAATGTCCAGCACTTGAGAGACTGTTTGCAGGCGAACAACGATATTTAATTTTGCTCAGCTTTTGACAATCGCACCAAAGTCCGCCAAAACCCGAGCATGATTGCGTAACAGCCCTAGCAGGTTGAGGCGATTGCGCTTGATGGCAGGATTTTCATCCATGACTAAAACGCTCTCTGGGCCATCAAAAAAGCTGCTGACGACAGGAGCCGCTTGGGCTAAACCTGTTACTAACTGGCGGTAGTTGCGATCGCTTTGAGCAGAGCGGGTTTCGGGTAAGAGCTGCTGCAAAACGGCGAAAAAGGCTTGCTCTGAGGGTTGTTGAAACAGATCTGGCTCAACTACGCCTGCTGGGTCAAGCGTAGCGAAATCAAGGGTGCCTTGAGCCGCTAGCCGCGCCGCACGATTCACCGTTTCGTAAATTGCGGCCAGGGTACCATCGTGGCGAATGGTTTGCAAAAACTGAGCGCGATCGCTGACATCACGGACATCGATTAAAGCTCTCTCCGCATAGTCAAAATCACCCTCTCCCAGCACGGCATTAACCAGGTCATAGTCAATCTGCTTTTCATCTTGCAGCAAGGTGCGAATCCGCTGTAGGAAAAAGTCTTCTAGCTGCGCTTGCAACTGCGCCGCATCTTTGACAGGGGTATTATCAACCCTGGCAAAGTCAGCAATCACCTGCTCTAGCAAGGTTTTCAGGTTTAGCGGCAGATCCGCTGCCCAGGTGATATTGACAATGGCATTGGCAGCACGGCGCAGCGCAAAAGGATCTGAAGAACCAGAGGGCAGCTTGCCCAGGCTAAAAATGCCAACCAGGGTATCGAGTCGGTCGGCAATGCCGACAACCTGCCCAATGCGAGTTTCTGGTAGCTGGTCATGAGCTCCGCGCGGCAAATAATGCTCAAAAATGGCGGTAGCAACGGCTTGCGGTTCACCGCTGCTGAGGGCGTATTTTTGCCCCATAACGCCTTGCAGTTCGGGAAACTCGCCCACCATTTGGGTGACTAAGTCGGCTTTGCACAGTAGGGCAGCCCGTTGCACAGCCGCGCGATCGCTAGGGGCTAGCTGTAACTGAGCGGCTATGTGATCAGCGATCGCCTTTATGCGCATCACCTTATCGCGCACCGAACCTAAGCTTTCTTCAAAAGTAACAGTGGCCAGCTTGGGGACATAACTTTCTAGCGGTATCTGGCGATCGGCGTCATAGAAAAACTTGCCGTCTGATAGACGTGCCCGAATAACGCGACCATTGCCCTCAGCGATAATGCTAGACTTCGCCGGGTCGCCATTAGAAACCGTAATAAAGTAAGGCAGCAACTCAGACGAATCAGCCCCCTGCCGTACCGGAAAGTAGCGCTGATGGCTTTCCATTTCCATCGTGATTACTTCCGTCGGCAGTTCTAAAAACTCGGCATCAAACTTACCGACGATGGCGGTAGGCCACTCTACCAAATGCGTTACTTCATCGAGCAAACTTTCTGCTATTACGGCTGTGCCGCTCAGCGAATGGGCGGCGGCTTCTACCTGCTGGCGAATTTGCTGACGGCGAACAGTCGGATCAACTTCGACATAGCCTGAGCGCAACAGGTCGCGGTAGTCTGCTGCTGTGGTGACGGTGAGCGGCGTCGGATGCAGAACGCGGTGCCCTGCCGAATGGCGATCGCTGTGGCAGACTTCGGCACCGTTTTCTAAGGTGAGAGGCAAAAGGGTGTCATCGAGCAGCGCAACCAGCCAGCGAATGGGGCGGGGAAAGCGCAAATCGCCATCTCCCCAGCGCATAAAGCGTTTACCTTCGAGGCCAAAAATCCACTGCGGCACCAGATCAGTTAAAATTTCTGCCGTCGCTCGGCCTGCTATTTTTTGCTGCACAAAGACAAACGCCCCTTTATCCGTCTGGCGCACTTCTAAATCAGCAACGCTGACACCACGAGAGTTGGCAAAGCCACTAGCGGCTTTGGTGGGCTGCCCGTCGCGAAAAGCCGCTTGTGCTGGAGGGCCTTTGACTTCTTCTTCGCGATCGGGCTGTTGCAGCGGCAAACCTTCAATCACCAGAGCCAACCGTCGCGGCGTGCCATAAAACTGTATGGCACTGGGCGTTAAAAAATGTTCTTGTAAAGACGGCTCAATCCGCGATCGCCACTGCTCCAGCGCACTGCCGACAAAGCTTGCAGGGAGTTCTTCGGTGCCTACTTCTAGCAAAAAGGTTGCCATGCCCGACTCAGCCAAGGTGAAGGTATCAGCTTCCCAGTTTACCAGCGCCTTCTATGATTTCCGCTGCACAAAGTGATAAATCGGCATGAGGCCGCGGCCTTTGACCTGAATTTCGCCGCCCGGTTCAAATTCATACTTGTGCTTGAGCTTTTGGTAGGTTTGCTCCGTCACCTGAATTTTACCGGGAACACCCTGGGCTTCCATGCGGCTAGCGATGTTAACGGCATCGCCCCAGAGGTCGTAGCTAAACTTACGAATGCCGATGACACCCGCCACCACTGCCCCCGTGTTAATGCCAATGCGCAACTGTAGCGGTTCTTCGTTGTCGCGGGTGAAGCTGGCAATGACTTCTTGCATCGCGATCGCCATTTCCATCACCACTTCCGGGTGGTCAGCTTGCGGAATGGGCAACCCCCCGGCCACCATGTAGGCATCCCCGATGGTTTTAATTTTTTCCAGACCGTATTGATCCACTAGGCGATCGAAAGCCGAAAAAACCTGGTTCAGCAGGTTAACCAGTTCTAAAGGCACCACGTTAGCCGCTAGCGGCGTAAAGTTCACAATATCAGCAAACAAAATTGTTGCCTCGTCAAACCGCTCGGCCAGCGACCCTTCAAACTGTTTGAGCTGCTCAACGATGGCTCTCGGCAAAATATTGAGCAAGAGCTGTTCTGACTTTTGTTTTTCTTGCAGCAGCGCTTGCTCGGCCTGCTCGCGTTCGTAAATTTCTTGTTGCAGTCGTTCGTTTTGACGTTTCAAAATTTCAGTTTGGCGGTGTAGCATGCGCTGCAAATCGGCCAGCAGGGGCGATTGACCGCTAGCAGTTAAGGCACGTTGGGTTTGCAACTGGAGTCGCTTTTGCAAACGGTAGGTGGTGAGATGGCTGTTAACCCGCGCAAGCAATTCTTCAAACCAGATGGGTTTGGTGATGTAGTCTGCCCCGCCAACAGCAAAGGCATTCACCTTGTCCCATTTTTCTTCTGAAACGCTCATAAAAATGACTGGAATTTGCCGTAGCTCAGAAGTTTGCTTGAGCTGCTGACAAACGGCGTAGCCGTCTGGCTTGGGCATATGGGCATCTAGCAAAATCAGTTCGGGCTTGTGAGCCAGAGCCACTGAGAGTACCTGACTAGAGCGATCGACACCGCAAACTTCATAGCCAGAGCCACCCAAAAATTCTGACAGTAATTTGACGACGTCGGGAGCATCATCTACTACCAGAATCTTGCCTTTAGAAGCTGGCGTCTGCGCGCTATCCATCTGCTGTGAAGAGTAGTTGAATTGAGTCGAGTGATCGGCAGATACCTGACCCACTCGACAAGTCGACAAATCGGCACGGGGGGCCAGGACTGATGGCATGGCTCGTAAATGCTCTCTGAATCGCTTCATACCCTTCACGCTGACCAAACAACTTGCGCAGACCAGATCAGGGGAGTGCCTAGATTTTGCCTGAAGGTGCGCAAGTCGCAGAATATGGCAGATCAAGCCCCGCGAAATTGGTCTACTCTTTATTTACCGACTAGGCGCTTAAAGATCCGGCTCTTTTTGGCTGAAGCTAAGAACGACCCTAGTAATTGCTGATTGAAATCAGCGGGTCGGCTTAGGAAAACCGTGAAGGGAGAACGGAAATGAGAAACGCTCAACTCTATGAAAACAAACTGGGCTACTTCCCGTCTGCACTACTCTAGATAGAGATAGATGATGCAACCATGCTTTAGAGTCACGAGGAAAAAGGGATCAGCTGATGCAGGCAAAGCAAGTCTTGTTGACGGGGGGCACAGGCGGACTGGGTCAGGGGGTTATTCCCGTTTTGCTGGCACAAGGGGCAGAGCTAACCGTGCCTTATCGTCGCGTCGCCAAGGTAGAGCCGCTTAAAAAGCAGCGATCGCCTGCCGAACTAGCCCGTCTTCATTTTGTCGAAGCTGACCTCAGCGATGAAGCGGCTGTAGCTGAGCTAGTCGAAGCCATGCCGCGCGTAGATGCGCTGATTCATTTGGTGGGGGGCTTTTCTATGGGAAAAACTCACACATACGACTATAGCGACTGGAAAAAAGCCTTTAACCTCAATCTGGACACTACTTTTTTGGTGTGTAAACAGGTACTGCAACGGATGCTGGCTCAAAACTACGGTCGTATCGTGACGATTGGGTCGCGCGGGGCAGCGCAGCCAGCCGCCCAGCTAGCAGCCTACAGCGCCGCTAAGGCTGGCGTAGTGGCTTTAACGCAGGCGATCGCCCAAGAAACGCAAGGAACTGGCATCACCGCTAACGTTGTCTTGCCCAGCGTCATCGATACGTCGGCTAACCGCGAGGCCATGGGAACTGACCAGGCCGATCAATGGGTCAAGCCCACCTCATTAGCTCACCTGATTGGCTTTTTAGCCTCCGAAGCCGCCGGAGATATTCGCGGTGCGGCAATTCCTGTCTATGGCGACGCTTAATCCTTTTCGAGCGCTAAAGTTTCGCTGCATTTTAATCGGCCTTATTGGCGCTGGCTTTTTGTTTGGTCTGGGGCTGAGTCTGCTAGAAACGTTAGGCTGGCTACCGTTCAAGGCAGAAGACCCGGTAGTACAACCCATTCTCTATTTGCTGCTGTCGCTTAGCCTGGGGCCAATTGTCTGGTGGATAGGGCATCGTCACCGCTTGCAGTATCGCGCCTTAATCGGGACTCGCCCTAAACAGTTTTCCTGGACAGCGGCAGTGGTGCTGACGGTGGCGCTGCTGATTTTTTCGCTGGGGGCGTTTCAGCTTTCGTTTTATGGGCTGTCTTTTGTCGCGCCAACGCTGGTTGAAGAAACCTTACAGCAGCCGCCCACGCTGATGACAGCAGAAACGTCACTGCCGGGGTTTTATCGCAGTTTGATGTTGCTGAATGTGGTAGTGGTGGCACCCGTTGCTGAAGAGTTTATTTTTCGGGCTTTGTTGCTGCATCGCTGGGGCACAAAATGGGGTACGCCCGCGGCTGTGGTTTTGTCTTCTGTGCTTTTTGGGGTGCTGCATACCAACCTGGTGGGGTTGTTTGTTTTTGGACTGGTAATGGCGCTGCTGTATCTGAAAACGCGATCGCTGTGGGCACCTATTTTTTGCCATATGCTAAATAATGTTTTGGCGATCGCCCTGGAATTGTTAGCGGCTCCGGGGGCGGAGACAACCCTGGCTGAATTTCGCCAAAGCAGTTGGGTTGGCCTGATCTTAATGGCCGCTTCAGCCCCGTGGCTGTTGCGATTTATGCTACAAAATTGGTCAAAAACGCAGGAAGCGCTACCCTACTTTGTAAATGCGAAGTAGACGCAAACAGGTTTCGGCTGCACAGGCCATGAGCATACCGTTTCGACACTATCAGCAAGGAGAGGCTTCATGACGTTAGGCGGAATGGCCGGAAATGCAGGTTCGCTATTGGGCGATCGCTATCGTCTGTTAAAACAGCTCGGCAAAGGGGGATTTGGGCGTACCTATCTGGCTGAAGACACCTACCGCTTCAATGAACTCTGCGTCCTTAAAGAGTTTGTCCCTCAAGTTGAGGGAGAAGCCGCCTTGCAGAAAGCACAACAGCTATTTGAGCGAGAAGCAGGCGTGCTTTATCAGCTAGCGCATCCTCAAATTCCTAAATTTCGAGAACTGCTGCGGGTCAAAACGGGGCACCAAGGACAGTTATTTTTAGTGCAAGACTACATTGAAGGCCCCACCTACAAAGAACTATTAGAAACCCGTCTCCATCAAGACAGCCACTTTAATGAAACCGAAGTCCGGCAGCTTTTCTACCAGCTTTTACCCGTGCTGGACTATGTTCACAGCCTCGGCGTTATTCACCGCGATATTTCGCCCGACAATTTAATTTTGCGCAATCAAGACGGCAAACCTGTCTTGATCGACTTTGGCGGCGTCAAGCAGGTAGCGGCTACCGTGGTTCATCAGCTCAACCATCCGGCAGCAAGCAACACCCAGGCGGCGCTAACTCGTCTGGGCAAAGTTGGCTACGCCCCCGAAGAGCAGCTAGGTTCGGGGCTGGTTTCTCCGGCTAGCGATCTCTATGCTCTGGGCGTGACTGGCCTGGTTTTGCTAACCGGGCAAGACCCGCAGGTACTCTACGATGCCTATCACCAAACCTGGAACTGGGATGAAGACGTAACGCTTAGCCCCTCGTTTGCAGCAGTGCTTCAGCGGTTGTTGGCGGCTCGTCCGGGCGATCGCTTTCAGTCTGCGCGAGAAGTTATGCAGGCTTTAGAAAATCAGCCTTATACCCCCACCACAGTGGCCACCGTAGCCGCAGCTCCCGCCGCTAGCTTACCCAGCTTTGCCACAACCCCAGTTGCGGCCAAGGCATCGTCTAGCCCGCGTACCTACGGTTCTCCGTCAGCTACGCGGGCGTCAGCTACCGCTAAACGCTCCTCTTCTGGCTTTTTGCAAGCCATTTTAGGGCTGCTGTTGCTGATAGGGGCAATTACGCTGGTGTGGTGGGTCGCAGCCCAGTGGCAGCCCGCTAACCGCTCAGAAGACTCCAGCGAAGTTAACAGCGCCGACAATGCCGATTCTTCTCGCTTTTCGGCAGAAGAACAAGCGCGTAAGCAAGCGCTGCAACAGCGACGGCAGGCATTAGGGGTTGAAAGTGGCTTTTTGGTGCGCCTTAGCGATCAGGTCTTTTACGATCGCTATCCTGACCTGCAAGGCTCTACCCTCACCGATAGCCCAGAAGATGCCGCAGCCCGTTTGCGCTGGGATAATATTGCGGCGGAATTGCTGGATTTGCTAGAAGCCAACCTCAGCACCCAAGCCCGCCAGCAGCTAGGCGGCTACAGCCAAGCTAACCTCAGCCAGTGGCAAACTCAGCTAAATCAGCGCTTTGTCAGCAGCAAGGCGCTTTATGACCTGGCAGATGCTAAGTTTTTAGCGTTGTTTCCAGAGCAGGCTGGCCGCAACTTTCTTAGTGAGCCGATTGGTCAAATTTGGTATGGCTTGGCGGCGGATCGGTTGCAGACAATTTTATCGGGCGATCGCTTAGAAGAAATTCAGTTTGCCTCAGGTCGTTATAGCAACCGAGTCAGCGGTCGGCTAGAACCTGGTGAAGGTCAGGTTTATATTATGCAGCTTAGCGAAGGCCAGTTCTTGCGGTTAAATTTGCAAGCTCCGGCGGCTACAGCGCTGTCGCTATATTTGCCACGCCCCAGCGAGGCCAATCCTTATCTACTGTCTGATTCGAGCGAGGCTACTTGGTCGGGTCGCTTGCCGCAGTCTGGCTATTACGAAGTGGTGATCGTTTCTCAGGCTAATCGTGCGATCGATTATCAGCTTAATGTGGCGGTAGACAATGTCATTTCTGAGCCAGATTCAGATCCGGAAGCAGATTCGGCAGATGAGCCAAGCGACGCCGAGCAGCCGACTGATGAAACGCCCGCCAATCCTTCACCATCAGCGGACGAAGCTCCAAACGATACCTCAGAGTAAGGATTGCAGCCAACCATTTGCCAGTTGGCCGCTGAGCCGTTAGCGGCAAAAACGACCGGATATGGGCGATCGCCTTTGTCCGGCGCTTGGCAAGCAAATTTGTAGAATAGACCTACGGGCAATAGGTGCTGGCGATGGTGGCAATTTCTGCTCAAATCAGTGAGCTTGACCTAGAAAATTTTGCGGGTCAGCTCACTCAGGTGATTACTTTGTCCCCTATTAGCTGGCAGACCTATCAGGCAATGCTGGCGGATATGGGCGATCATCGCTCAACGCGCACGGCCTACAATCAAGGGACACTCACCCTGAAGATGCCTTCTAAGCTGCACGAAATTATTAATCGCTTGCTGGCGCGCATTGTCAAAACCCTAACGGAAGAACTCGATTTAGAAGTAGTTGATGTGGGTTCGATGACGCTGGTACGGCCAGACTTAGAAAAGGGAGCCGAACCCGATACTGGGTTTTATCTTCAAAATGCTTCTAGGCTGGAAGGGCTAGATCCTGAAATTCCAGAACACTTGCCGCCAGATCTGGTGATTGAGGTAGATATTACTAACCCTTCGACCCAGCGCCTAGAGATCTATCAGGCGCTAGGGGTGCCGGAGGTTTGGCAATACACGAAACTGCGAGGATTGGTCATTTATCAGTTGCGATCGCCCGCCTATTTTGAGGCTGAGGTCAGTGGTGTGTTCCCGCAGGTAACGGCAGCACAGCTTAACCTGTTTTTAGAGCAGCGGCAAAGCCAGGGGGAGAATCAGGTAATTCGAGCAGTGCGAAGCTGGATTCAGGAGTTGTAGAGCAGAATATTCTGAAAAAAGATAAGATGCCTCGCCTCCCGCATCAGATAAACTCTGGCTACTGCTATCACATCACTACCCACCTGATGTTGGGTACCAGGTAACAGATCCTCGAAATGCCTATTCTTCCGCACCGAGAGGTTCTGAAATAAAACTTTTGGATCGAACTGAAGCGCTTATCTGCTACAGTTTACAAGTCTCGATGCGAGAGAAGACCAGCCCGCCCAACCCGCGCAAACCCAGCCAACAAAAACCGCCCACCAAACGGGAGGTGTCCTGTGGGTGCTGTGGTGTTAAAAATTACTTTTGAGTAAGAGATATACGTATTCTCCTTTCTCCATCCCACGCGATCGCAAAACTCTTCCCAAATCTTATTTCCTGGATATTCCCCGTCCAACTCGCCTCCACAATCCACGTAAATCTTCTTCTGCACGCTGAAGCCAAACTTTCCTCGACTGTAATGCACCCAGAGATTGTCAATTGTCTTCAAGTCCGCACAAGGAAAATTCAATAATTCTTCGTTACGAATCCAGTCGCCTTCTTTACGCCCCACGACTTCTAGCATTCGCAGATAGGTTTCAAAGTCAGCGGCCTTCCAGTCCTGAGCCTCTAGCAGATCGCGTAGTTTGCTGTAGTCAATCCCCTTCTCTGACTTCAACAAAATTTCTTCAGTCGTTGGCTTAAGCGTTTCAGTCACCTGTTTAGCCGCAGGTTCGCTCTGTTTTGGGGGTTGAACAACTTCTGGTTCTTGTCTTTTAGAGTCTAATGTGAGGTCAATCTGGTAAGTTCTGAGCACTGGCG
>NZ_JBQLZL010000002.1:66405-69661 GCF_052168255.1 Almyronema sp.
TCTTGTCTTTTAGAGTCTAATGTGAGGTCAATCTGGTAAGTTCTGAGCACTGGCGCAATATCTTCATCCCGCAGCTTCAACACCCGCTGAAAATATTGCAAATCATCCACGCTGCCCTCGCTAAGCTGCGGCTCGTAGGCTAGCATTTCCTCCACGGCTTGCTCAAACTCACCCAGCTTTTCCCAAAAAACCGCATAGGGCTGCAAGACCTCATGGGTAATTAGCTCGGCTTCTGGCTCGCTTAGCTGCAACTCGCGTGAGCGAAACTTAAACGCCCGCCGATCAATCGGCGAAAGCTTACCCCGCTTCCGCTTAGCCCGTTCATGCAGCTCTTTACGAAAAATCAACTTCGGATCACCCTGGGGCGCACGAGCAATCAAAATTTTATAGCCTTCTCGCACCGCATAAATTTCTGGCTGCATGGTCGGCGCGGCTTCCTGCACCTTTTCTTTGGCATACTCATGCAGCTCATCTACCGTCACCTGCCCGTCTTCATTGCGGTCAGCCGCCCCCGTTTCTAACCCCTGCACCAGATATTGGGTGTAGATGCTGGCTCCCTCTTTTTCGTAAGATACCTGAGTTGCCGTTGAAGACGTTAGTACAGCCCGTCCCTCGCCGCCCAACTGGGCTTTGACATTGATCGCCTCGTCAGATTTTGCCTTCATATCTCTGGCAAAAGCGCCGCTAAAGCAGCAGTCTAAAACCAACACCTGCCGATTAGAACGGCTTTGCCCCATGTAGTTTTGCAAAGCGCTAGCGCTAACTGCCGTGCTGGTAAGAATTCGCCCTTGAGCGTTCTTTTCAGTATTGGTAGTGGCAAAGTAAAGGGTGCCGTTGTCATCCCGTACTCCATGTCCTGAAAAATAGAGCAAAATCAGGTCATCACGGCTGCGGTTTTCGCCGAATAGCTGCTCGATCGCCTTTTCCATTTGGGTGCAATTGGGATTCAACAACCGCTCAACGGTGTTAAAGTCACCAATTTGAGGACTTTGCAAAACTCGCTGCACAGCTTCAATGTCTGCCTGCGTTCCCGGCAGATTAGACAACCCCTCGCCATACTCACTCACCCCAATTAGCAGCGCAATCTTTGCCATCAATCCTTGCTGGGTTCGCTTTTTACTACTCTAACCGTCAGGTGCGAAATATTCTCTAGCGCCTGTAGCTGCTGCTCTAGCTGCTCTGGGGTGCGATATTCTAACTTCACATC
This sequence comes from Almyronema sp., assembly GCF_052168255.1. Classification (NCBI taxonomy): domain Bacteria; kingdom Bacillati; phylum Cyanobacteriota; class Cyanophyceae; order Nodosilineales; family Nodosilineaceae; genus Almyronema; species Almyronema sp. The sequence goes on from NZ_JBQLZL010000002.1 coordinate 67,613, forward strand.
GCCATATTCAATTTTTAGCGTCGCCCCTGCAATCCTGTTTCTTAGCCAGCCCAGCACCGCCAGGATATTTTTTAGATTCACCTCCGCCTTAAGAATGCCTAAGTCAAATCCAGCTTCTCCGGCTTTGCTCCCTTCCGGGATCTCCGCCGATCGCGCCAGTTTTGCCGCTTCGGCTAGCCCTTCGTTCAGGTCAGTTGCTAGCTGTTGGGTGTAAGCTTCAAGGTCTTCTGGCTCTAGGTCTAGTCCGGCGTTGTTTAGGTCAATAAAGAGGTCAACAGTATTTGCCATCGTACTACTTGCGTTTAGTCATAGAGTTCGACGAAAAAAGGCAGATGGAGAAATGTTGAAAAAATCAGCTAGTTTTTCAATATGCTCTACCGTAAATTTGCGTTGACCATTGAGAATTGCAGACACAATTGACTCAGTTTTGAAAATAGGAACTAAATCTTTTTGTTTAAGACTAAACTCGTCAATTAATGCCCTAAGCAACTCAACACCGCTTAAATCTGGAATTGATACATGCTTTTCTTCGTATTCATGAACCAGAATACCCAGTACATTAACGTAGTCTTGCTTTTCTGGTGTTAGTTCGCCAGCGTCAAGCAAAGTATCGATAATCTCTTGAACTGCAAAAAACTCTGCCTCTGATTTAATGGGACGAGGTGGAAACTTTTGCAGCAGATCAATGTAACTATTAGGTTCGGTTGTAAACATACTTCCTCGCCCGTAATGGCGGCGACCCGAAAATAACTTCTTTAACTACTAACAGCGACGACCTGCTATTAGTCTATTTATACCAATCGTCTTTCTTCCAATCATTCTTGTCATATTCGGCGTGAGTAAGAACATGACGAATAAAAACCTTTTGGTAGGTATAGTCTACAAAAGCGATTAATCGATACTTGTTACCCCCTATATTGAAAATCGTAAAGTTTCCAACTTGATCAGCAGAAGAAAAGATCTCGCGTACTTTTACAAAGTTCTGCCAATCAGCGACGATTGTTAGCTTATACCAAAGAAGCAAACTGGTCTTGGCATCAGGATGCTTCTTCCAGAACTCTACAAGACGAGAGCGGGTAATAATGTGCATAACTACTTGACAAGAAGCAGGACATAATAAATCTCCACAAAAATGTAACCACTCGGTTACTGCTGGGTCTAATCAATAACTTGGCCACCTATCATTACTCAACTCTGATGACTGGTTATCGCCAGCAGAATCTTAGCAAATTGCGAACTCACCTACAAGTACAGAAAAATAAGGCTTCTAGGACACTCCTAAGCAGACAACAGTTGCCCTTATCGCAAAATCTAAACACCTGACAATGGTTTATACCGATTCTTCAACGTAAAGGTACAGATGAGAATGCCGAAACGTCTGCAGATCAGAGACTGTTCAATTCAAAATCTAAAATCTAAAATCGAGAATTGATATTACCCAAGGGATTCCGCTTAGCTTGCAGTAGGACATCCAGTAGCCCGTTCACATTGAGTTCCAAAGTTTATGCTAACCACAATGCCTTAAATCCCTGGATGACCGGCTGAGCCAAACACATCTATCTCGTGTTCCTGTGCTTGTTCCATCTCGCTCACATAACCACAGTGCGCTTCTGGAAAGGCATCGCAGTAAGTTACATAGGGCTTGATGTCTAGCACGGGGGTTTGATCGAGCAGGTCAATGCCTTCAACAGAGAGCATCAAACCTTCCACTTTGATCAGTTTGGGGGCGCTCAAACCAATTGGGTTAGGCCGATGGGGGGCACGCGTTGCCAGTGTGCCGCGCCGAGTGCGGGGGCCACGGGGAGGAGTGACGGTGGGGTTCCAGTGGTGGTTGAGATGCAGCCAAGAAATCACCCAGATACGCTCAAAGCCAGAGAGATCTTTAAGGGCGATCGCAGGTAAGACCGTTTCAAATAGCTCAATTTGGGCGATCGCAGGCTGATAGTCTGCTGGGGCAGAGCGCAGCGCCGCTTGGCGGGGGGTGCCGTGACGCTCGGTATAGGGCGAATGCACAATACCAATCGGGCGCAGCGTAATTTCGTGGGGGAA
>NZ_JBQLZL010000003.1:0-8925 GCF_052168255.1 Almyronema sp.
TATAACTTACCAAAAGCGGCTGACAGAAAACCTTTTTGGCCTTCCATCTTTGGCTTTAAAAAACATAAAGCTTCCTGAGGGGATATGCCTGAGGAAGCCTGCGATAACAGTGATGAACTTGCTAATCACTAGAGAAGGCAGCGGGCAAAAGCAAGAGCGCTCTGTCAGCAGTTTCAGCCTTTAGGGTTTTCGACTCTAGCGGCTACCGCCATCAGTTAAGCAAGTTGGGTAGCCAATGTTTTAGCTGAGGGCAGAATGGCTGCGATCATAGGTTTGCTGAGCCGCTGCACTTGGCTTACCTTGAATCGTCGTCCAGTGTTCGGCGGCTTCGGCTGGCATGCCAATTTCGCTGCTGATGCGGCCTAGCATCGACTGCTGACGCTGCTTGATCTGATGATGGTGGCGGTTCATTAAAGCACGAGCTTGGTCTTGAGCAGACATAATATTGCCCTCCTGGATTGCTGAGGCGTTTAAGTGGATTAAAAGTAGCTTACGTATTTATTATACAAATATTTTCTGTAACAAGGTATACAGAAATACCTTTTAATATTTATTCATTTTTCGGGATCACGGTCTTTTTCGCAGTCGTCTCGATTGGTTTTGGGTAGACAGGGTGGGGGGCTGAGATGGCGCTATGGCAAAAGTCAAAAGTCAGAGGGCGGAAGGCAGAAGGAAAGCTTTTCTATCAGAGACTTGCAGCCATTGAATTGTCTCAACTTTTGTCGTTATAGCTATAGAGGCAGCAGGCTAAAGGCAACGGGTTAGCATGGCAGGTTTTCTGACGAAACCTTCATGTGCAATAGCTTTTGGGTTAACAGCTTTGCGTAAGTTAGGGGTTTCAACGCCAGTGGCTACTGTTATCTATCAATTTTTTTGATAGAAGCTACGCCAAATTTGGATACCCAAAGTCGCCTCGCTGGCCTAACATCCGGTCTAAGGTGGTAAAACAGCTTTTTGGGCGATCGCGCAGGTAGTCATCATGATCAATCTCGCTGGCAAAGTTATTCTCGTTACTGGAGCCTCACGCGGCATTGGCGCGGCGATCGCCCAAACGTTAGGAGCCGCTCACGCTGATGTCATTGTTCACTATGGGCACGACCCCAAAGGAGCCAGCCAAGTGGCAGCGGCGATCGCTTCTGCCTATGTCGTGCAGGCTGATCTAGCCGTCGTAGGTGCGGCTACCGATCTATGGTCAGCAGCGATCGCTTGGAAAGGCCATATCGACGTTGTGATTAACAATGCTGGGATTGCCCCTGCTGCGGGTGTTGCGCCTCAGGCAGGCGTAGATGCCGACTTTGCTACCTGGTCACAGGCTTGGCAAAAAACGCTGCAAGTGAACCTGATTGCCGTTGCAGATATCTGCCGGGAGGCTATTCTGCATTTTCAAACTCAAGGGGGCGGCACGCTGATTAATATTGCTAGTCGGGCTGCTTTTCGCGGAGACGACCCCGAATATATGCACTATGCCGCTTCTAAAGGGGGTGTGATTTCGCTGACTCGCAGTATTGCGCGGGGCTATGGTCGGCAGAATATTCTGGCCTATGCGATCGCTCCTGGCTTTGTCCGCACCGAAATGTCAGAAGCCTTTGTGCAAAAGTACGGCGAAGAGACCCTAACCCGCGATATTCCCTTAGGTCAGATAGCTTCACCGCAAGATGTGGCTAACGTCGCGGCCTTTCTAGCTTCTGGCCTTGCCCCTCATGCTACGGGCACCACGATTGATATTAATGGTGCCTCTTACGTGCGCTAGAGAATTTAATATGAACGGGATTAAACGCGGGATGATCGCTTTCCCCGAAAGTTTGGCGTTGCTAGCGATGGTTTCTAATCAGCTAGGAGCCGCGATCGCCAAAAGTCTATTTAATGACATCGACCCTATTGGTATGGTTTGTCTGCGCACCGGGTTGGGGGCGCTGTTTCTTTTGGCTTTTTACCGTCCTAACCTGCGCCAGTACAGCGCTAGCGACTATCGCTTGCTCATTGCTTTTGGAGCGGTGTTGGGAGCGCTGAGCTATTGCTTTTATGCGGCATTAGCCCTTTTGCCAATTGGGATTGCGGTGACGCTGGAGTTTTTAGGGCCGCTGGGGGTGGCGATCGCCACTTCTCGCCGCTGGCTAGACGGAATTTGGGTGCTTTTGGCGGGTATGGGGATTGTGCTGCTTAGCCCCTTGGCGGGGGGAACAGCTCTGAACCCTGTCGGGGTGATGATGGCGTTGCTAGCTGCAGTTTTCTGGGGCACGTATATTGTGTTTTCAAATCAGGTGGGGCATCGGTTTGCCGGGGGAGAGGGCTTAGCGTTGTCGCTGGCAGTGGCGAGTTTGCTGCTGTTGCCATTGGGCTGGGCGGCCAGCGGTAGCGCTTTGTTGCAGCCATCGGTTCTGGTGGTAGGCGGTGTGGTAGCGCTGCTGTCTTCGGTGGTGCTTTACTCTCTGGAAATGGAAGCTTTGCGCCACTTGCCGATGACTGTGTTTGGCGTGCTTATGAGTTTAGAGCCTGCTATTGGGGCGGTTTTAGCTTTTTGGCTGCTGGGTGAAACGCTAACGCTTCAGATGATGGCAGCTATTGCACTGGTGGCGATCGCAGCGGCTGGTTCTTCTCGGTTTAAGCCGTTCAAAACCTGAGATTATGGCTAACCCAATTGCCAAGTGAACTTAACCGGGCGATCGCGCTCAGCCCCACCTGCGGCTACTGCCAGAACACCCCGCAGTTAATTGATCCAGCTATTTTTTCATCTGTCTGTACGGTGTCTCCCTCTTTTGTCATTCCAGAAATTTTGAACATATTTGCGTCGTTTCAACCCACGAGCAATCAAGCTTTACCCCGGTTTGAGAGAAGAGGCGTATAGCCGTAGCCAGAAGCGTTGAGACACTTCAATAGCTAAAAGTCTCTAACAAAAAGCCTTTCCTTCTGCCCTCTGACTTTTGCCTTCACCTTTAGCAACATGTCTATCTACCGCGCCTCCCATACCCAAGCCTTGCTGCTGCTAGTCATGACCAATGTCATTTGGGGGACGACCTTTCCGCTGCTCAAAGATGTGGTGAGTACGCTATCGCCCCAGGCTCTGATTTGCACCCGCTTTTTGATTGCGGCGATCGCCTTAATACCATTTTGCCGCCACTGCAATCGGCAATTACTCAAAGACAGTTTTGTGCTAGCGGTGCCGCTATTTTTAGCTTATTTAACGCAGGTAGTGGGCTTAGAAACCACACCTGCTAACCGCTCGGCTTTTATCACCAGCTTGAATGTGATTTTGGTGCCTATACTGGGCGTTTTACTGGGGCGATCGCTGTCTTTACCAGTGGCGATCGCCGCAGCTTTGGCTTTCACTGGCGTTGGGGTGCTGTCGTGGCAAGGGGGCGCGTTTAGCGTCGGCGATGTGTGGACGTTGGGCTGCGCCATTAGCTATGCCAGCTTTATTTTGTTGCTAGAAAAAATTGCCCCCCGTCAGCCCCTAGTGGCGTTAACCACCTGGCAGATCATTTGGGTTGCCATCTTGGGGTTGCTGTGGTCGGGTGGGAACATCTGGCAAGAACTGCCCGCGCTGCAAGCGAATTGGGGAGCTATTGTGTATTTGGGTGTCATAGCCACAGCCGCGACTACCTGGACACAGGTTATTGCTCAGCGATCGCTAGCGGCTACCGAAGTGGCGATTATCTATACGCTAGAACCCGTATTTGCCGCTTTGTTTGCTTTTTGGTGGTTGGGCGAACGGCTGGGTATTCGCGGTGGGCTAGGGGCGGGGGTCATTCTTGTGGCAACGTTGATCAGCCAGCTTAGACCGGGGCAGATTTACCCACTATTGCCGAAAATTTTTCAGCGTAAATAAGCAAAAACAGGCTGGGTATCTATCGTCGATACCCAGCCGTTTTTGGTTCTAAGGCTTTAGCTGGCTAGCTATTGCTGATTAGCTCTGGCGTCTTTAACCGCAGCATAGAAGAAAAAACCGCCTAGCGGCACGCAAACGGCCAAAAGTGCAATTGTTGGCATTGCTCCCCAATCCGGTTCACCGGATGTGAGTTCAAAAATAGCAGCTACGGCAGAAATAGCGGCTAGGCAAGCCCCAGCCAAAAAAACGCCGCTTTTAGGAGTCATCATCGGCAAAACTTCCTAGTTATAGGTGCTGAACGTCGCCTGCAGAAAAGCCATGCTTTTGCAGTTCTTGGTTGAGGGCGAGGGCGTTGTCTACGCGATCGACAAACATAACGCCATTGAGATGATCCATTTCATGCTGAATGGCTCGCGCCAGCAGTTCGGCTGCTTGAATTTTTTGGGGACGGCCATTTTCGTCTTTGAAAGCAACTTCAATGGCGGCTGGACGAATGACATCTAGATAAACGCCTGGAATGCTCAAACAACCTTCTTGCCCGGTGCAAAGCTCTTTGCTAGCGCGGGTTACTTTAGGATTGATCAGCACCAGCGGTTGATTGGCCGCGTTGTCGGGTTCGAGGTCAATAACGATGAGCTGCTTGTTGACCGCCACTTGAGGAGCCGCCAAGCCAATGCCATCGGCACTGTACATCGTCCGCAGCATTTCGCGGGCTAGCTGCCGCACCTCTTCGTCAACCTTGGAAATGCGCTTGGCTGGCTGACGCAGCGCGCGATCGCCCAAATAGTGAATCTCTAAAGGCGGATTCTTTAGTTTTTTCTTTTCAACTAAAACTGAGGCAGCCATAAGCGAGTAAAAATATTGTTCAGTCTTTTCTATCCTAACAACACAAACTCACTTCGAGTTAGCGCCAATTCTCAAATTTCGTGTTTCGGCAATTCCCAATCTGCAAGAGACGTGCCAAACTAATGGGCGGATTGCGGGTGCGCTGATAAACCTTGGCGACGTTTCGGAGGGCAGCCAATGCTGAAGGTTTTTACCAAAGCAGATTATTTAATGAGAGAAACGCTGCTAGGTCTGCGACGGGGTGGCTGGATGAACTGGGCGGCTGTCAGCACCATGACGGTTTTGCTGTTTTTGTTCGGCGTTAGCCTTCAGTCTACCTGGCAACTAGAAGGGTTATTAAATCAATTTGGCAGTCAGCTTGAGGTTTCGGTCTATTTAGACAGTGGGTTTGATGCAACTGTGCTGGCACCTAAAATTGATCAATTGCCAGAGGCGATCGCCATCGAAACCGTTAGCAAAGAAGTGGCCTGGGAAAACCTGGTCAAAGAATTGGGGATTTCTGACATTGCCGGGGCGACTGAGCAGCTTAACGGCAACCCGCTGGTGGATGAACTAAAAGTTAAAGCCCGATCGTCAGCCGAGGTGCCAGCTTTGGCGGCTAAGCTGGCTCAAATTCAGGGGGTTGATGAGGTTCTTTATGTTACCGAAGCTGTACAGCGACTGGCTCAGCTGAATGAAGGGCTACGATGGATTAGCCTATTTGTGATTATTATTTTGAGCCTAACGGCGATCGCGGTTATTACCACCACGATTCGGCTAATTGTGATGGCTCGTCGCCGCGAAATTGAAGTAATGCAGCTAGTGGGTGCCACTAGCGCCTGGATTTATCTGCCTTTTATCTTGCAAGGAGCCACGTTTGGCCTGATTGGGGCGGGCTTTGCTTGGGGGTTGATGCTAAGTATCCATCGCTTTTTAGAAAAGTTTGCGACGCAGCAGCCAGACTTTATTCAGTTTTTGATCAATGGTTTGCAGCTTTCGGCTCGGCAAAATATGCTGTTGCCTGTGGCGCTGTTTGCCCTGGGCAGCGTGGTGGGGCTAATGGGCAGTTTGCTAGCTGTTCGCAAGTTTGCCTTGCGATGAGATGAAACAGCCAAGTGGCTAAGCGCCAGATTTTTGGGCAATAAGGGCTAATCGGCTGGCGATCGCCCCAAAGGGGAAAGAGTCAGACATAAGCCGGGTTCTGTTCTTCTGAGTTACCTCAAAAGGGCAGTTATCTATCTAGGACGGCTGTTACCAGACGCCTCTAGCGGTGCACTTACAACAGGGCTGGTAAAAGACCAACCGTTGCCCTTACGACCTTGCTCCCAACCGGGGTTTACCGAGCCAGCACCTCTCGATGCTGCTGGTGCGCTCTTACCGCACCCTTGCACCCTTACCTGTAAAAGGATGAATGAGGAAGGATCAAGGATGAAACTGCTTTCTCCCTTCTCCCTTCTGTCTTCTACCTTTCCATCGGCGGTATGTTTCTGTGGCACTCTCCTCACGGTCACCCGCACTGGGCGTTACCCAGCAAGTTTGGTCTTTCGGGAGCCCGGACTTTCCTCACGTCAAGCGCTAGGCTCAACCTGCAACTGCCTCGCCAACTCTTTCCCTAGCTTCAGTCTAGTCAATAACGGCGGTGCTATTCCAGAGAAAATACCCGTGCAATCAACCCGTCAACGATTGGTCAGCCAGCGCAGAATAGGAACCGCTGGCAGATCGGGCAAAACTTCTAGTTCAAATATGAAAGGTAACAACAGCCGAATTGCTTGGTCATCTGGTGCGGTAACGGGTTTAAGCCAAACCAGCAGTTTGAGCGAGTAAATTTGCAGCGGCTGGGGCATTTTAATCGCCTTTTCTAAATCAATCAGCGGCCCTTGCGGCTGTAGAGACTGAGCCTCGCCGCTGCGCCCAAAGGCTGACTCTAGCGTTACCGCCACGTTGAACAGTTGCCCTGGATTAACAACGCTAAAGACTTGGGGTTGAAACAGCTCAACAGGCAGGGTGTTTGAGAGCCGAATGACCCGCTGCGCCTGGTTGTTAAACCGGGTAATTGAGCTGCGATCCCAATCAATATAGAGTTGAATCGTTTGGCTACGATTTAAAACCCGTACTTCTAGCGCTTTGATGGGGGGTTGTAAAGGACGCGTTCCCTGAGGCAATACCTGAAGCTCAAGGGTTTCGATCGCTGCTTCAGGCTGGCGCGGATTGGGAATCTGCAACTGTAAAAATGGACTGCGATCGAGGGGGGGATTGGCGCTAGGCAAAACTTCGGCGGCAAAGGCTTCTGCTCGCCCCTGCTGTTGTAGCTGAGCCGCTAGCTGAGTCATGAGGATGTCGGGCTTGAGGTGAATATCTACCTGATCGTCCCGTTGCGCTTCTTGGGCTAAGGCAATTTGATATAGCACGTAAGCCACGCAAATGAAGTAAACGGTCAAAATCAGAATGTCAGTGGTCATGACTCTTGGCAATAAGGCCCTGAGCAGGATTATACAAGCTGTGTTTACGCCCGTCCTGCGGGCTTTCTCCCCTTGCCAGAAATTTAAGGGCGATCGCTTAGCGCTGGCTTGCTACGATCAGTTAAACACTGTATGCAAAACCTTTTATGTTTGACTGGCTCAGCCGTTTTTTAGGACGTCCTGCGACACCCGCGATCGCTGAGGTCGAAATTTACACCTGGCAAACTTGTCCCTATTGCATTCGCGCTAAGCTTTTGCTTTGGTGGAAAAAAGTAGCCTTTACCGAATACAAAATTGATGGAGATGGGGCTGCTCGTCTACGCATGGCCGAACGGGCTGAGGGGCGCAGAACCGTGCCTCAAATCTTTATTAATCATCAGCCAATAGGCGGTTGTGATGACTTATACGCCCTAGATGCCAGGGGTGAACTAGCGCCCCTGCTAGCCCAAGCCCCTAGCGAGGTTGCTTAGGCATTGCTGTTTTCTGCTTGAGGGGCGGCTAGCTGAGTTTGTAATTGCGCTTCTGAGAGGATGGCAATACCTAATTGCTGAGCTTTTTCAAGCTTAGATCCCGCTTCTTCGCCAGCGACGACGTAGTCAGTTTTTTTGCTGACGGTACTGGTGACTTTACCGCCAGCGGCTTCAATGAGCGCTTTGGCTTCGCTGCGTTTGAGGCTAGGTAGGGTGCCTGTCAGCACAAATGTTTTGCCGAGCAGGGGTTGGGGCAAGGCGGCAGCGGTTGAGTCGGCCTGAGTCGCTAGCTGCAACCCAGCAACCTGAAGCTGCTGAACCAGGGTTTGATTGGCAGGTACCTGAAACCATTGATGGACAGACTGCGCAATTTCGGGGCCGATGCCGTAGACCGAAGCGATCGCCTCTGGGCTAGCCGCTGCTAGTTGCTCGACCTGAGGAAATTGCTCACTCAAAAGCTGAGCATTTACGCTGCCTACATGGCGAATGCCTAGCCCATAAAGCACTCTCGACCACGGCTTTTGCTTAGAACGGGCGATCGCTGCAATTAGTTTTTGAGCAAGCTGTTGACCCATCCGCTCCAGCGGCAACAGTGTTTCAACGCTCAGGGTATACAGATCAGCGATCGACGCTACCAGCCCTTGACTGACCCACTGCTGCAGCCACTTCTCCCCCAAGCCGCTAATATCCATGGCGTCACGGCTGGCCCAGTGAATCAAAGCCCCCCGCACAATTGCCGGACAAGACCGATTAACACAGCGGGTAACGGCTTCTCCCGGAGGTTTCACCACAGGCTGGTTGCATTCAGGGCAGTGGGTGGGCAGGGTAAACGGTTGGGTATTAGCAGGTCGCAGTTCTGGCAAAATCCGCACCACTTCGGGAATAATTTCACCCGCTTTGCGGACAACAGCTGTATCGCCAATGCGAATGTCTAGCTCAGCAAGGCGATCAGCATTGTGCAGCGAGGCGCGCGATACGGTTGTTCCGGCCAGTTGTACGGGTTTTAGCTCAGCCACAGGAGTAATCGCTCCGGTGCGCCCGACATTAACAGTAATGGCTTGTACTAAGGTAGGCGCTTCTTCCGCCGGATACTTTAAGGCGACAGCCCAGCGGGGACACTTTTGGGTAAAGCCGAGGCGATCTTGCAGATCTAGCGAGTTGAGCTTAACCACCACGCCATCGGTGAGGTAGCTGAGCTGGTGCCGCTCGGTAGACCAGCTTTGGTAATAAGCTTCAATTTCTTCAGTAGTTTGGCAGAGTTTGCGATGAGGGTTGACTCTAAAGCCGAGCTTTTGCAGCAGTTCTAGCGACTCCCATTGGTTGGTGGGGAGGGGGTGGGGGGATG
>NZ_JBQLZL010000004.1:0-43784 GCF_052168255.1 Almyronema sp.
CCCCCCTCCCCTCCCCTCCCTCTCCCCCCTCCCCCCAACCTTCCCCAACTCCCCCAACTCCCCCCACCCCCCTCTCCCATGAAGGTTCTCATCCTTAACGCTGGATCCAGTAGCCACAAATGCCGCCTCTATGATTTGACTACCGAGACGTTGCCCCCCGACCCACCGCAACCGCTGTGGCAAGGGCAACTCGACTGGACACACCAGCAAAACCAAGTCGAGCTAACGGTAAAAACCGCAGCCGGGGCGACTCATGAGGCCGTACTGTCGGTTTCTTCGCGTCTGCAAGGGCTGTCGCGGCTACTTGAAACGCTCTGGAGTGGTGATACGCAGGTAATTGAGGAGCCAGCGGCGATCGCTGTTGTCGGTCATCGCGTCGTTCACGGGGGTGAAAACTATGCTGAAAGCGTGCGGATCGACGACACCGTTCAACAGACCATTGAATCACTCATACCGCTGGCACCCGAACACAATCCGCGTAATTTAGAAGGCATTCAGGCGATCAGCGAAATCTTAGGCGATGTGCCCCAGGTAGCGGCCTTTGATACCGCTTTTCATACTCAAATGCCAGAGGCGGCGTTTACTTACCCGGTGCCTTACGACTGGCGATCGCAAGGTATTCGCCGCTATGGGTTTCACGGCATTAGCCATCAATACTGTGCTGGACGAGCGGCGCAGTTGCTTGATCAGCCCTTGCAAAACCTGCGCTTAATCACCTGCCATCTAGGAAATGGCTGCTCGTTGGCAGCGGTGCAAAATGGGCACAGCCTCGATACAACGATGGGCTATACCCCGTTAGAAGGGCTAATGATGGGCAGTCGTTCTGGCTCGGTTGATCCGGGGCTGGTGCTACAGCTAGTGCAGCAAGATACTTACGATGCCAAGCAGCTTAGCCATCTGTTAAACAAAGCTTCGGGGCTGAAGGGTATTTTTGGCCCATCGGGTGACATGCGGCAAATCAACCAGGCGATCGCCCAAGGCGATCACCGAGCCGCCCTAGCCCTGGATATGTTTATCCACTCGCTGCGCCGTCATATTGGATCCATGCTAGGGGTTTTAGGCGGTTTAGATGCTTTGGTGTTTACCGCTGGCATTGGTGAAAACTCACCCAATATCTGGCAAGCAATCGCAGAAGCTTTTGGCTTTTTGGGGTTGAAGCTAGATGAGGCTAAGCTGACGCGATCGCCTGTTGATCAATGCATTTCAACCCCTGATTCAGCCGTGCAGGTTTGGGTAATTCATACGCAAGAAGAATGGGCGATCGCCCGCGATTGCTGGCGCTTGTTGCAAAATCAGTAGGCGATCGCTTTGCTAGCGGTTACGCCTTGCTAACCCCCCGTCTGAGCCGCAACCCCAGCGCCGCCAATGACAACAGCCCCATCCCCAAACCTGGCTCTGGTACAGGCGGTAAATCGGCGTAAGTAATCCCAATGGGGCGAATCAAATTCGCATTCGTCGGTACAAAAATGGGGCCAGAATTACCCGCAGACGGCAGCGGCTCCCCAGTAAAGCCGTCATAGCGCAGAATCGCCCCCAAATTATTGGGCTGTGTTAGATCAAAGCCCACACTAAACAAAAGGTTATCCGGCGTAAACGTCAGGCTACCGATAAAGTTGTTGCTGGGCAGCGTTGCGGTGTAGTTAGTCGAAAACGTCTCCAGTAAATTACCCGTTGCCAGGTCATAAACCCGAATACCATTGGCAAAGTCACTCGTAAACAAATTGCCATCCGGCCCAATCGCCAGCCCTAAAAAGCTCACAAAGCCAAAGCTATCGGGCGTAGGAATAGGCTGGTCAGCAAAAACCGTAGACACGCCAGTCGTCATGTCGAACCGCAAAATCTGGCTGGGTAAGCCCAAGCTAAAGTCAGGTTCGCCATTGACAGCAACGCTGCCCTGGGTTGTCACCAGCAAGCTACCATCGGGCAAAAACAGCAAATCGTTGGGGCCGTTGAGTCCACCCGGCAGGCCATTACCTGTGGCAAAAACGTCAATAAATTCACCCGTAACGCCGTCATAGCGCAAAATTTCATCGGAAAGAAAGCTGGCGACGTAGAGATTGCCATCTGGCCCAAAAGCATTGCCATAGGGACGATTGAGCGTTGGGCTGGTGGCAAAGACATCAATAAATTCGCCCGTAATGCCATCGAAGCGCAAAATAGCGGAAGGTTCGACCGTGGGGGTAGCATTATCGTTACCGCTGCTGACATAGAGGTTGCCATCTGGCCCAAAGGTAAGGTCATCGGGCGAAACCAACCCGCCGCTTCCCGTGGGGATAAACTCACCCAAAAAAGCGCCCGTTTGCTCATCAAAGCGCAACACGTTGTACCCACGACCATCCGCTGTTAAGGCTGTATTGCCCACCAGTAAAGCAGCCTCGCCAGCCGTAGCCCAACCCCACCCCAGCAGCACGCCTAAAACCACCCGCGATCGCCATCCCAGCCGATAACTACGCATACGTTTTGAATCAAAATTTAGAGGTCAGAAGTTACTGTAAAGAGGGCGGGGGCGATCGCTCCGTATTTCCTCAGACATTTTACGTAATTTTTATAAACGCCTTGTGGTCACGCGGATGGACTTTTCAGTTTGGGATCAGCTACTGCAAACTTACGTCACCCCCCAGGGTCAGGTTGATTATCAGCGCTGGCAGCAAACGGCGGCGGCTGAGTTGTCTCACTGGTTGACTAGCCTGGTCGGTATAGAACTGGCTTCCCTCACCTGTGATCAACAACTGGCGCTGCTGATTAACCTCTACAACGCGCTGGTGGTTCAGCAGATCCTCCAGCGATATCCCCTGTCAACTATTCGCCCTCGCCTTTTGGGAGTGCCAAACTGGGTCGCTTTTTTCTACTTTTTTCTGCGGCCCCTCTACCCGCTCGGCGATCGCCGCGTTAGCCTCAATACTTTAGAACACGATATTTTGCGCCCGCAGTTTCAAGAACCTCGAATTCACTTTGCTTTGGTGTGTGCCGCCGTCGGCTGTCCGCGGTTGCGACCTCAAGCCTATTGGCCCGCTCAGGTGCGATCGCAGCTTGCAGACGATGCTCAACTTTTTATCAATAACCGGGCTAAAGTTCGCTATGACCGCGATCGGCAAACGCTTTACTGTAGCCAAATCTTCAAATGGTACAAAGCAGATTTTTTGCAAGTTGCACCTTCGCTCACCGCCTACATTCAACGCCACTGGCAAAGCGACCCTTCTCCCCCCGACACCGCAGCGATCGCCTACTTACCCTACGACTGGAGCCTGAATCAGCGCACCTCTTCATAAAAGCGCTTGAGCCAGCGAGCCGAAACCCCTAGCCCCCACAGACAGCCAATACTCAAATAGATCAGGTGCGCCTTGAAAGGCCCCCACTTAGCCACCCGGCGGTTAGAAGACTGCACCACCCGATTCACCTGCCGAATTCGACCATAGCGGCTGAGGCGAACACACAAATCCGCTTCTTCCATAATCGGTAGATCAGTATTGAACCCCCCACACTGCCAAAACAGCGATCGCGGGCAAAACATCACCTGATCGCCAAACAATAGCCGACACCCCCGGCCAAATAAGTGAGGCCGAAATAGCAACGGCGCATAGTAGGTTTTCAAAAAGTTATGCAAGCTAATGCCCCAGTGGGTTTGCAGCGGCCCACTCATGAGCGAAACAAAGCCACCACAGGCGATCGCAGGATTCTCTAAGGTTTGCTCAATGACAGCCGCCACGTCATCCGGTACCTGCGTATCGGCGTGCAAAAAGCACAAAAATTTACCCTTAGCCTGCTCGGCTCCCTTATTCATTTGGTGCGATCGCTGGGCTATGGCAGAAGCCACCACGGTAAGACCCGCAGCTTTGGCGATCGCCACCGTTTCATCATCACTACCCCCATCGACCAAAATTATTTCTCGCACAGCAGGGGTGAGCAAACGCAACTGTCTAATCGTGCGCTCTAGATAGCCAGCTTCATTTAGCGCTGGAATAATGATAGAAACATCAGCAGTCAAGTGAGCATCCTGGCCAGCTAGCCCTTTTGAAAGCAGTGTAAAGGAGCTAGGGGAGCAGCGTTGTCTGACGGGGGGAGGAAGATCACAACCTCAGCTCCAATTTGCTCCACTGCTCCGGCTGCTTCCGGTTGAACCGCTCAAGCTGGCAGCTAGGCTACCGAATTTTTGGCTTTTGGTGTTAGCTTGTTGTTTCGCAGGGTAGAGGAATTGTGGAAAACTCTGTGGAAAACTAGCCTTCTAAAAGTGTTGGACTTAACCAAATGCAGTCTTCTACCCCTACCAGCGATCGCTAGCGCTGCTTAGAGGCTGCTGCTGGGGTGTGTAGCTTTAGGCATGGCTCAAGTCATGTAGGCGGGGCAGCGCCGGAAAGCGGGGCAAATGGCTCTAAAGCTAGTACCTGGCCTTTGGTATGCGATCGCGCAGGGGGCTTTTTTAACCCAGAAAGATATTTGACTTTGTCATTCTTAATGCAAATACATAGTCTGATTGTCAAACGTTATAAATCCGCCAGTTGCGATAACTTTTACCATAGTCCCCTTGTAGCTTTCTCGCAGTAGCGTTAGTCTAGTCCTAGAAATCTAAAGAAAATATAAAACTCTAGATAAAAATCGCTTTCTTTCGTGTTCCTGTTAAGTAGGACGGACAAACATGAATGCTTCTCTCTTGCGTTTGCTCTGGTCCAGAATCGAAAAAACCCCCGCTGACATTCTGACCCGGCTCGGCAGCGACGGCCTAACGCAGTATTTGCTGGGGCAAATCACAAACGATGTTTGCCTTAGCCCGGAAGAATGCAGCGCGGTTGGCTCTTATATCAGCACTCGGGCTGTGTTAATTCAAGATCTAGCTTATGCGCGTGTTCATTAAAGCACAATGGCATTAAGCTCATAATCTTGCCAGGTTTGGTGGTATCGCTCTGAAATGTAAGGGCGCACTACAAACTGAGGCGTTGCTGTCGCCTGCACATCGATGCGCAAAAACGAGTAGGGCCGTCGCCGTTCATGGCGATGACCTTCAAGGCCGACATACAACTGAGACTTAGCCACTAAGCGCTTTTCACGATAAGGCGCTTCAGCTTGAGGAAACATTTCATTTAGTTCGGCTCCTTCCGGTCGCTGCCGTCTGAGGCTGAGACCACTGCCGCCGCAGACAATCCAATTGAGATGGGCATCAGCGTGGCCGGTATCGAGCGTACGTAAATATTCAAAGCAATGGGCATGACCATTGAGTACCAGATCGACCCAGGGGCGATCGCCGCGATTGTGATGGCCGATGGCCGCTGCGACGCCATCGAGTGCCCAGCGTAAATGCTGTCGCACAGCCAGGGTTTGCCCTTGTCGCCACTTGGTGACTTCACTGACATAGGGCGGGTGATGAAAAAACAAAATTCGTCCGCGTACTTGGGGATTTTGCCAGGAGGCAATTAGCCGCTCTTTTAACCAGAGCAGTTGTTCTAGGTCAACGGTTTCAATGGTTTGAGCAGCTAGCTGCTTATCGATGTCGCGGCGAATTTCAGCCAGTTGCTCTAGCTTGCTGCTGAGGTCGTCTAGGCGCTCTGCTTCGGCAGCGATGGTTGCCTGCAGATGGGCGGCTTCGGCCTCAATTTGGGCGGCTTCAGCGGCGATCGCCCGACGGTGTGCTTGCAACATTTGTCGGTAGCTGTCGCCATAGTGATCGTTGGGTAGCGGCGAGGGGGCATTGAGCGTGCTGGAATCTAAAGCAAAAAAATCGAT
The DNA here is from genome assembly GCF_052168255.1 of Almyronema sp. NCBI lineage: Bacteria > Bacillati > Cyanobacteriota > Cyanophyceae > Nodosilineales > Nodosilineaceae > Almyronema > Almyronema sp. Next base: position 5,716 of record NZ_JBQLZL010000004.1, read on the forward strand.
GCCGCCGTAGCGAAAGCTGTAGTAGCGATTGGGCAGGCGGGTAAACTGCCCTGGCTGATAGCGCAGACAGCGGCCTGTTTCTGTTTGAGCAGTGTAGTGGCGATCGAGGTGGTGGGCTAGCGCTGGGGGCGCTAGCCCCTTTAGGTAGTCTAAAAACGCCCGTGCAAACGCATCTCCCTGAAAGGAACCATGGCGGCCAATGTTGCGCTGTAATGGCTGACGCCGCCAGCGTCGCCAGGGTTGAATTAGCGGGGCAAACAAGCTATACAAGCGAGGCAAATCGTAATAGTCGTGATTGCCCAGTACTGGCAAAAACGGCAAGGCAAACACCATTTGATCATAGGGAATTTGCTCAGGGCGATCGCCACCCACTAAAAACTCCCGGTAGGGCTGAAGAAAGTTGCCGGGATATTGTTCGCTAGAGCCGCTTTGATAAACGACATCACCCGTGTGCAGCAGAAAGCGACAGTCAGCGTGATGGGGCAGCATTTGCTCAGCAATTCGTCGCTGCGGGTCGTGCGTACCGTGGCTACCTGAGCCGCTGTCGCCAATGACTAAAAAAGAGAAGCTTTCATCCTGCTTACAGCCATCGTCGATCACAAAATGGGTTTGATCGATGCTGTTTTCAACCATCAGCGGATGCTGCCACTGCACCCGCTGCTTCATTTTTTGAATCTTGGTGGGAAGGGTGGGTTCTAGCAGCGGAAGCATAGGCGAACAGCTACGAGCACATCTGCTTATAAGGTAGCCCTATCTCTGGCCGTCTGCCGAGTTCAAACGGTTGACTAGAGATTGCGCCGTGGCATTTTGGGGTACTTCACTGGGCACCTGAACTTTCCTGAACTTTTTACTGACTTTTCTCCATCGACGATCTGACTAAAAACGCAGACACTGGGTTTATCCGAAGTACCTAAGGTCATGCCGGGAGAATCTTCTGCAAAGACAGCTGCTTTATAGCTGTCGGGTCAGTTTGAAGGTTCTCCGGTTTTTTTTGCTTGAGCGCCACCGTTGGCTAGCGATACTGAACGCTTTGGTTTAGCCTTTACAATCCCATCGCGAGCTGAGTTTGGGTCGCAACAGACGGGGCAGTCTCTGAGGGCATCCGCGATCGCTGGGTTCGAATCATAGAAATCTGGCTGGTCAGCAAAAAGCTGGTAAAGCTAGCAATGACAATTACAGGCAGCATCGCCGTTCCGGACAAGACGCTGAGGATAATGCTGGTGCTAATCGGGGTTTTGGTGACAGCTACATTGACAGCCGCCATTAAACAAACCATGCCTACCGTTGGATGCACCTGAGGAATTGCCAAGGCGATCGCCAGCCCTACATTGGCACCTATAAAAAATAGCGGAAAGATAAAGCCTCCCAAAAAGCCAGAATGTAGCGTAATGCTAATAGCAAACATCTTAGCGACAGCAATCATCAGCAACGCTGCAATTCCTAATAACGCTCCAGTTTCAATAACTGTATGAATTTGAGCTTCACTGAAAAAAAGTGTTTGCGGAAAAACAAAGGCAATCAAACCAATCAACAGCCCGCCTAGCGTAGCTAACAAAATACGGTAGGCGGCTAGCGGCGCTAGCAAATGACCTACCCCCCGAAACACATAGATAAAGATCACAGCTACCCCTGCGCCGACGACCCCTAACAGCAAACCTTCTAACAGATTGATGGGCACGAGAGGGGGCACCGATTCAAAGTGATAAAAGCCGCCAATGGTCATGCCAGTACTAATGCGAAAAACCGCAAACGACAAGATAGCTGAAATGACAGCCGGTGCTACCGCTTCGTAATATTCTAATCCCCGCCGATGAGGAATTTCTAAGGCAAAAATAGCCGCTCCGATCGGGGCACCAAAAAAAGCGCCCAACGCCGCACTCATGCCGCAAAAAGTGAGGACGCGAACGGAGGTAGTATCTAAATTTAACCTGTCTCCCAACCAGCTACCGAAACTGCCATTTACCTGTACTAAAGGCGCTTCTGGCCCAGCACTTCCACCAGCGCTTATAGCAACTAACGAAGCAATTACCATCGCGGGCGTTTTGCGGACATCAATCCGCCCTGGGTTATGAATTTTGTCAACAACTTGAGCCATTTCTCCGGGTAACCCCATGCAGGTCAGGATCACGCCCACACCCAAGCCACCAACCGTTGTTGCCATCCAAACATAGTTAGCCTTTGGCAACCAGTTGGGAAAAAAAGGAGCGATCGCCTCCGGCACCGTTTGCCAAGCACCCGCCATCAGCGCTTCTAAAACAAAGTAGTAGGTGGTTGCTACGACACCTCCCACTATACCAATAGCAGCTGAGCAAATGACAAGCTGCAAATAGGTTAGCTGACGGCTAGTTTCAGAATCTTTGCCAACAAAAATCTGCTCACTTTCTGGGGACGAATCAGTCTGAGTAGACAATTTTAGTAGCCTCAAAGGAGTTTACGACATGGCTAAAATAAGTGAGTAGTTGACCCCAGTTCAGTACCAGGTTAAGCCACATACTCATTAAATTGCCTGCTGCACAATTCACCGTTTCAGCTAAATTACTAAAATGCGTTTGGCTATTTGGTGTATCCCAGTACAAACCATTTTTTCTGATGCTAAACCTGCATTTCCCTTATGCAAATTATGAATAATGACTACCAAAAATAACGGCCAAAGACAACTAGCTTTGGCCGTTACTAAGAGGATGTTTGAAAAGATATCTGCTGCGTAGCAAAACGGTCTAGATCCTCCTAAATCCCTCTCAAAAAGGGGGACTTCCGATCTGATTCCCCCTTTTCAGGGGGCTAGGAGAGATCGATGAGTGTCTAAAATCACAGCCCCTGGCTTTTCAAACACTCTCTAAAGAGTAGCAGATATAGATTTTGAAGAAGATAGAGCTGTAGCTATCAGCGTTGAAAGCCTTAAATGGCTGAAACCCCCTTAAAGATTTTCTGTCAAAAAAACTTTCATTTTGCTGTTGTCCTGCTACTTTTAGCTATAGCTTGGCTGCTGAGAATTTAACTCTTAAGTGTAAGCATAAGCCTAGCTTTTTTGATCAAAATCTAGAGCGGCTGAGTTCATGCAGTAACGCAATCCGGTCGGTTGGGGGCCGTCTCGAAAGACGTGACCTAAATGGGCATTACAGGTCGCGCATAAAACTTCAGTGCGAACCATAAAGTGGCTAAAGTCCATTTTGGTTTCTACGTTCTCTTCTTTGACGGGTGCCCAAAAGCTGGGCCAGCCTGTACCCGAGTCAAATTTTTCTGCTGAACTAAATAAGGGTGTGCCGCAGCAGATACATTTGTAAGTACCTGACTGCTTGTTGTCGTGATACTTTCCTGAAAAAGCACGCTCAGTACCCTTTTCGCGAGTTACGTGATATTGCTCTGGCGTGAGCTGTTCTCGCCATTGGCTGTCTGTCTTTTTGATTTTTTCAACCATTTTTCTACTCACTTCCACAACTGGCATACCTGTCCGGTCTATTGTTGAAGCCGTCGTTTCACCATAGCCTTCCAGTAGGTTTGATTTTATACATTAGAGAAAAAACTGGCGACAAGTGTTGTTGACCAGAGCACAGCTTGAGGCTGTAGGTTCGTGTGTTGGGGGGTGGATTCTGATCAAAACCCATCGCTCATTTAATCGTGAAGCTACTTGATGCCCGATCAGCCGTCAAACATTGAATGACTAAGCAAACGCTTATCGCCTGCTCCCAGCTAAGCATATTGACTTAGTCGGTGACATCTATCACTTAGCAGGCATTCATTGAGTTGAACTGTTTTTTATTCTCCACCCGGTGCAAAGACCATCTTGGGCACCAGTTGCCGACCCTGAGGTGTTTCGGCGATCGCGCCAATGCCTAAAAAGCGTCGCCCCGGATCTTCAATCCGCAGACTAACCGCCGCCGTTAGCGTTTCATCGGTCAGCATGATCTTTTGGCCGTGAGTCCAAGCAGTTGCCTGGGCAAATGGCAAGGTCAAACCTGGCAGGTGTTGTAAAACGGCGGCGGGAGCTACAGGTACAAATAGCCCTGCTTGCGTTTGTTCCGTCAGCTTTTCTAACGTCAAGCTGGTATCAAGAGCAAAACCACTACTCCAGGTGCGTACGAGGTTGGCTAAGGTTGCCCCCGTCCCTACAGCTAAGCCCAGATCTCGCGCTAGCGAACGAATATAGGTGCCCGAACCACAAGCGATCGCAACTTCGAGTTCTGGATAGTCGCCAGGTACCCAGCTTAAAACTTTAATGTCGTAAACCGTCACGCTGCGGGTAGGGGCGGCGATCGCCTGACCTCGGCGAGCCTGACGGTAAAGCCGTTGTCCCTGCACCTGAATGGCGCTGTAGGTAGGGGGCACCTGTTCAATCGTGCCTTGAAACGAGATTAAGGCGGCTTCAACCGTTTCTAGCTGTAGATCAGGAACAGGTTTTGCTTTGATTTCTTCGCCTTCGAGATCATCGGTTGTGGTAGCCAAGCCAAAGCGAATGACCGCTCGATACGCTTTATCGGGATGCAGATATTGAATCAACCGGGTAGCGCGGCCTATGGCAATGGGTAAAACGCCAGTGGCTAGCGGATCTAGCGTCCCCGCGTGGCCGACTCTTTTGATTCCCAACAGTTTGCGGGCTTTGGCGACGCAGTCATGCGAAGTAAACCCGGTGGGCTTATGGAGATTGAGAAATCCCTGCACTGGTGATCCAACAAATCGATGCATTCAGCTTACCGTAGCTGTTTGGCGTTCTGCAGCTAGGGCTGTCATTACCAGCGTTAAGATCTGCCAATTGCAAAAAGCCGCTGCCAGAAAAGCTTTCCTTCTGTCTGCTGCCTGCTACCTTTGACTCTTGCAGTCGCCGCTCACCTTAAACAATTCTCACGGCTTCCTGAAATCGGCTGAATCCCTTGCATAGAATAGAACTACTGAGTGAGGGGGGAAACGGAAGGCTATGGGTCGCTTGAGGACTAGCCTGGGGGTAGTGGCGATCGCCCTTGTAGGTTTGGCCAGCGTTGAAGCCGCTCAAGCAGAAGCAGTAGTTACGTTTGACTGTCGCTTGCAAGCGGGCGTGCCCACAACCGTTGCCCAAACGTCGCAGGGTATTGTTGCGGTGGTGCAGTGGAGCAGCAATGAGATTGCGATCGCCCCTGGAGCTACTGCTGCATCGGCCTGTGAAGCTGCTACTGAGCAGTTCCAAACGTATCTGGCGACCGAGACGGCCTACATCACCACCGGACGGATGAATGGCGAACTGGTCGCTTGCGCTGCGTCGCAGGCAGGCGGCGGCTGTCAGGGACGGTTGTTTGCCTTGCAGCCTGAAGTACGACCCCGAACAGCGCTACAGCGCATTTTGCAAATTCGCGTACCGAATGATGGCCCCATTGAAGAAACAGGGCCACGGCTATATGTTTCCTTTGCCCGTTATCTACAAGGGGGATATCCGGCTTTATCTGTTGGAGAGCCTTCTCCAGCATCCCGCAGCGCTATTAAACTTAGCCCGGAGGTGAAAGATGCGGTTTTTCAAGCTGACGTCTAGGGTTGGTGGGGCGATCGCGGGTATGAGCGCTTTGGTGATTGTGCCGCTACAGGTTTTGGCTCAGCTCAGTGGTGCTGATGTCAATGCGATCGCCAAAGGAACTACCGTTTTAATTGCGGGGCAAAACGCTGGTTCAGGCGTTATTTTTGACCAGCAAGGAGACACCTACTATGTGCTAACGGCTAAGCACGTGGTTGCCACCGAAGACGAATACGAAATTGTGGCACCTGACGAAACCACTTATCCTTTGAGCTATCGCACAGTGCAACTGATGCCGTCAGTAGATTTGGCGGTCTTGCAGTTTAACAGCCGCCAAGCTTACGAAAAAGCCAAGCTGGGCAATTCCGATACCCTCTCGGAAGGAGACACGGTATTTATTGCTGGCTGGCCAGCGGCAGGAAATGCTATTCCGCATATCTATCAACTGACGACAGGCCAAATTTCGGGGCTACCCCGGCGACCTCTGCCGGGGGGCTATGGCTTGATCTATACAAACGTCACGCGCGAAGGCATGAGTGGTGGGCCTATTTTTGATCAACAGGGGGAGGTGGTGGGCATCCACGGTCAGGCAGAAGGGCGCGAAGTTTACCTGCCAAGCTATGAGGCTGATCCAACCGTAGTGAGGGCTGGCTTTAATCTGGGCATTCCGGTCAATACGTTTTTGCATCAGGCTCAGCAAAATGCCCCGTCTGGAACGTCGCTAGAGCGCATTAGCGCGATCGCGGAAGCCATTCCATCCCCGCCTGCCGCCTCTCCTCCGGCTTACTTTGTGCAGCCGCCTCGCTTGCAAGATACCCGGGTGCCCAACAACTTAGAAGGGCGACAAACGACCTACTATTTCACTCTAGATCTACCCGCGTCAGCAGGTGAGTCCCTAGAACAAGTCACCATTACCCAAACCCTTGGCAGCGACTATCCCCGCTTTAGCGCTCGTCGCACAACGGCCTTTACTGGCACTTACCGCGATCGCGGTTCTGACCTGCCTTTAGAGTTTGTGGTTAACGACACGACCAGTCGTACGGTGACCCTTAGCTTCAATCCACCCGTACCGCCGGGACAGCAACTAACCCTGGCTTTAGACGTGCGCGGCAATCCTGACGAAGGCACCTATCAATATCGGCTGGAGGCTTATCCTCCCGGTGCAGAAGGTTTGTCGCAGTATTTGGGGCTAGCGAGACTACAGTTTTATCGACCTGCTTCAATCAAGTTTTAGCGCCAGCCGTTGGCTACCTTCAAACAGGCAACACCTTACCCCGCAAATCGGCTGGAGCCGCCAAACCATAGCGACTCAGCAGCGTAGGCAAAATATCGTAAATTTGTGCCGCTGCCAGTACCTGCCCCCCCTTGGGTTGCTGCGGATCGTGAAAAATCATCAGACCATAGGGAGCATGATTGGCATCATCAGGCCCCGTGTCGTTGTTGGTGGTGTAGAAGCTGCCCAAGCCGACACTACCGACCGATCGCCAAGCCAAATCATCAAAGTAGGCAATCAGATCCGGGGCTAAGCCGCGCACCTTTTGGTAAATCTTTTGCGGTCGAAAGATTTTGATGTTGAGGGATGATCCGGTGGGGCTGGGCAAAGCTGAGAGCTTTTCAATAATTTCAGTGCGCGTATTTTCATAGTCAGCCATGGGCACTATTCCTTGCGGTTCTCGCCCTTTGACATTTAGAAAAATTCGCCCATAGTAGCCTCCTGCGCCCCATGCTTTGGTCTGGCTCCAATCGACGGCTGCGGCATCTAAAGCCTGCACTTCAGCGGGGGGTTCTTTAAGAACCAGGTAGCCCGCGGCAATTAGCCATTCGTTTAAGCAAATGCCGCCCATTAAAGGCTGTGCCCCGTGATCAGAAATGACCAACACAGCCGTCTCTTTGCCACAGCGATCTAAAAGCTGCGCTACTTGCTGATCGACATGACAGTAATAATCGTGAATGGCATTGGCAAAGGCTGAGCCAGCCTGATGCTGGGGATGATTGACATCCATCGGTTTCCAAAAAGAATGGTGAATGCGATCGACTCCCATGTCTACCAGCATTAAAAAGTCAGGTGAATCTTGGTCAATGAGCTTTTGGGCTAGCAAAAATCGCTGGTTGCAAAGCGTATAGATGTTGTCTAAAATTCGTTGCTTATCTTCGGAGCGAAAATGCGGCACATCTAGCAAAAAGTCGGGCATCCAGCTCAAAATTTGCTGGGCTAGCTCAGGAGGGTGGGTAAAGGCGGTTTCAGGGTTGGGGGTCAAAAAGCAAGATACCAGCGAACCGTTGACGGGATAAGGCGGAGAAGTGCCAGGAACCCCCAGCACCGAAACGTGCCAGCCCGCTTCGCCCAAAATATCCCACAGGCGCGGCAGCCGCACCGCCCGCCCGTCGGAAATGGCCATAGAGTCGTAGCTTCGGTTTTGGCGATTGCGAAAGCCATAAATTCCCAGTTCCCCCGGATCGCGGCCACTCATCATGCAGCTCCAGGCGGGCACTGTAATCGCGGGAATACTGCTTTCTAGGCGGCCATAGCTGCCCTGTGCCATCAGCCGCGACAGCGTCGGCAGGTCTGATCGCCACTGGTCAAACACCAGGGAAGGTTCCATGCAGTCAAGACCAATGATCAGTAAGCGAGGAGACATAGCGACTCAGTCAAAACGGCTAAAACAGCGGTCAGATTATTGTTTCATCATGACGCATTGCTAGCGTTTAGGGTTTAGGGCTTGAGAAAACTGAACGCTGGCGCGATCGCAGCGCCAGCCCATACCTACCTAGATTGTTTAACGAGACCAGCCGTGAAATGGCTTAGTCTTGTAGGACAATGGACTATTGCGATGATTAGCAAACTTCTATGGCTGACAGCCTGCTTCAGGCCTACGTTCCGCTTTTACTATGGCCAGGTTTGGGACTGATTCTCTTTCGGCTTTTGCCAGAGGCGGTTCCGCGCTTTTTGGGGCGATCGCTCTATTGGGTGGGCGTGCCGCTAGAAATTTTTAGCCTCATTCGTCGGGCTGACCTTTCCAGCGATATTGGTTTAACGCCAGTCATCACTGCCGTTGCTTTAATTTTAGGGTTGGTGCTGGCAGAGCTGGGCTGGCGCTTGGGGCAAATGCTGAGTCAGTTGTCTCTATTCAAGCCGTGGGTGCCTGAGGTAGATTGGAGCGATCGCGCCTTGCAGGGCAGTTTTACCCTGGCGGCGATGATTGGCAATACGGGGTTTGTCGGTTTGGCGATCGCCCCTGTTTTTGTCAGCGATCGCTACTTGAGCTGGACGGTTTTTTATAGCGTTGCTCACAATCTCATTGGCAGCTATGGTTTAGGCGTTTTTGTGGCTAGCACCTATGGCCGCGCCGAACTGCCCCATTCGCGCTGGCAGCGACTTAAAGATCTGGTGACGATGCCCTCTCTTTGGGCTATGATCCTTAGCCTGACGTTGCGAATCGTTCCGTTTCCGGAAGGGGTGGAACGAGGGTTGCAGCAGTCGGTTTGGATTGTGATTCCGATGGCGCTGCTGCTGCTGGGAATGCGGCTCAGCCAGTTAAAAAACTGGACGTACCTATCGCTAGCCCTGGTACCCAGTTTGATTAAGGTAGGCTTAGTACCGAGTGGCATTGGCCTTTTGGCGATCGCCTTGGGGTTGCCTCAGCCTGCGTGTCTGGCGCTGGTTTTGATGTCGGGCATGCCAAGTGCCTTTGCAGGCATCATTTTGGCAGAAGAATACGACCTCAACCGAGATCTGATGACCCTAAGCATAGCGCTCACAACGGTAGCGCTGTTGGGCATACTACCGCTGTGGATTTACCTATTTAATAGTTAGGTGGCAGGAGATCAAGCCAGCGATCGCGGTTTTAACCCGTCGGGGTTCGGCCATTTCTCCAATCTACTAAAGCCACAACCGTGTTTTGATAGAATTCTGCTGGATAGCGCTGAAGCTGCATGCAAGTATATAGCCCACCGGAAACTGCGATGTCTCTTATTTTGGACAGCCTGCCTGATCCAGATGTCCTTGGCGAGGGCTGTCCTCGCCGCACCAAAATCCAAATTGATTTTTTGCTACTGGCGCTAGAAGCTCTTGATCTAAAAGCGTCGGAAGCAATGCTGTCAACGGCTCAGGAGTTAGAACTCAATAGCGTCATTCCTGGACGGGTTGGGCTTTGGCTAGTACGCAGTACCAATCCTTTGCGCCGCTCGAATCAGCGTCGGCCCCTGTCCATAGCAGAAGCTAAGGCGTTAGTTTTAATTGCGTGCCACTTGGCTCGACGCCTGACCGTGTTAATCCGGCAGCTATTGCTCGGTTACCAGCAGCTCAGCGACAAGCAGCTAGCTTTAGAACATCACTTTCGGTTGGCAGACTATCTCAATCGATTTCGGGCGCATTTTCGTTCTCGCATGAATCCCCGGCGGGCGGCTGTGATGGCTTATAACTCTGACGAAAAGCTAGACGAGCTGGCAATTGAACTGCTGAGCCAGTTGTTGCTATGTACGGGTACCCACGGCCCTCAGCGCCTCTGGAGTAGCTTGTTTGATGGAGAGGTTGCATGACGATTCAACGCCAATATACGCTACCCAACTGTAATCTCATCCTGGAAGGTCTGAGCACCCAAAGCGGGCAAGCCTTTTCGGAGACGATGAATATTTTGGTGAGTGCCGAATGTCATTTGGGCAACTCAGCTCAGGTACTCAAAGGCGATCGCGCTTTTTTTGAAAGCTTAGTCAACACGGTCAATCAGTACGGCCAGGAACTGCTTAGCGGCTTGCCGCACCATCCGCGCACCCACGGCGCTGTGCCAACGGTAGAGTTGCATCAGGGCGAAGGCCCTTACCATCACCTGCTGGTGCGATCGCCAGAGCCTGCTAACGGGGCTGAAGTGGCAGGTTCAGGAAATGCCACAGAAATTAAGCTGACAACGGTGCAGCTCTTTGATTTGATTGAAGCGGTTGATCAGTTCTTGGCTGACAGCCAAACCCTGCCTGAAATTAGCTTTAGTGTGCCTTCTTTACCCCGCCGCTATGCTAAAGCTGACAAACCCGTCACCCAGCGTGCCCTCCCTGCCGTTATTGGAGCCTCTACTTTAGCCGTTGCGTCCGTGGCCTTGTTTTTTGTGCCGACTCCCAAGTTTACGCCGCCTGAGCGTCCAACCCCTGGCTCAGAAGAAAGCAGCGGCACCGCCAATGAAAACACGTTGGCTGAGGAGCCGCCAACCGCTCCGCTGGATCCGACCGCATCGACCGCATCGGCTCAGCCAGCCGATGTTGTAGCAGCGGCAGCGGCGCTAGATGAGCGGGTAGAAACCTCTCCAGCTATTACAGATGCGGCGCAAATTGCCACCCTGCAACAGCAACTCGAAACGAGTTTGCAAGATCAACTCACCCGCCCAGCCGACTTTGAAGATCAACTGGTTTATCGAGTGGCGGTTTCTAGCCAGGGAGATATTATTGGCTACAAATACGTCAACGATGCCGCCTTGCTCAATGTAGATGCAACGCCGCTGCCAGAACTTACCTACATCCCGGTTGATGAAGCGTTAGTCCAGCAAGAACCAGTTGCTCAGTTTCGGGTGACGTTTACACCATCAGGCGAGCTAGGCGTTGAACCCTGGACAGCGGTTGCTCAAAGCACTCAGGCTGAGTCGGCGGCACCGTCTGTTTCCCAGGCGGCTTCCTCCCAGGCGCTACCTGAAACGATTGAGAACGAGATTAGAACAGCCAGCTTAATTGAAGATCTCAATCAAGAGCTTTACCGAACACTACGCGATCGCGATCGACCTGAACCGACTTCAGACTTAGCCTATCGTGTGCGCCTGAATGAAGCGGGGGATCTGGTTGGCTATGAAGCCTTAGACGCTAACAGCCGCACAACTGCGGCAGAAACGCCTTTGCCGGAGCTGGTTGAGGCTGATAGTGATGCTTCAGATCCGCAGGTAGACTTTCGAGTGGTGTTTACGGAAGCGGGCGTTTTGGAGGTAAATCCTTGGAAAGGATGGCCGCAGCAGTAGCTAGTCGCTTTGAACTTAAGCTGCTTTTAAGCTTTTGTCCCTTAGAGGCGGCAAGTTTCTCGCTACGCTGAACAGAGCGCCCACCACTATGATCCCAAGGCAATGATTGAGGACGGGACTGCTGCCGAAAATCCACGAAACCCTGAGCCAATAGCCGTTGAAGAAAGCTGGCTGCGATCGCTGCTGGTATTTTGGGTGCGGCTGCTGTTGCTGGGTGTTAGCAGCACTTTGGCTTGGCTGGTGGGTCTTTTGATTGCTCAGTTTTTTCCAGCACCAGCCACGTCATCCCCCCCACTGCAGGAGAGTGTTTCACGCCAAGGCAACCGAATTGTGACAAAATTGCAGCAGTTGCCACAGTGGTGGCAGCAGGGGAACACTGCTCCACAAGTCATTGTGCCGAATTCTATACCTGCTACGTCAGCGGCCGGGGATAGCTCAGAAGCGGCGTCTAGGCCCGATCTTACGCCTGCAGAACGAGAAACCATTGCGGCTGAGTTATCTGCTTTAAGAAATGAGCTAGCCAGTTTAGGCGATCGCGCGGCTGAACTAGAAACTCAAGTCGGACAATCGCGCTCCCCCGGAGCGCTAGAAGATCGACTAGAAGCCATTGCTGCGGCTATTACTCCGCTACCAGCCCCTTCAGTTTCTCAAACTGCCGACCCTTCCTTATCGCGACCGCTAGAACCGTTACCCAACGCTACGCCTTCAACCCTGCCTTTACCCAAAATCACTTTGCCTGGTCAGGTGCTGTTTGCTGCCGACAGCACTCAACTGCGCCCCGAAGCAGAACCTTTGCTAACGGCTCTGTTGCCGGATCTTAGAACTTACCCCGGCGCGACTATTCTGATTGGTGCCCATACGGAGCCAAAATCAACTGTAGATGAAAGTCGCCAGCTTTCTTTTTTGCAGGCTACGGCTGTGCGGCGATATCTGGCGGCGCAGTTGGGAGAGGGCTATCGCTGGTTACCTATTGGCTATGGTCAAACGCGTCCGGTTGGGGGCGATCGCGCGGCGCAGAGTTACCGCATTGAGCTAGTCATTATTCCGGCTGATTAAACATTGCTGCCCGCCAATTTTTTCTGTTTGGTGAGGAGCGTCAGTGATTTTTCCCAGACTGTTAAACAGGAGATATTGCAAAGGCAGCGGGCAAAAGAAAAGCGTTTCTGTTAAGAGCGTTCAGCCAGTTATAGAGCTAAAGCCAGAAGGTTAAAGGCAGCAGGCAAAAGGAAAGTATTTCTGTCAGCGGCGTTCAGCAATTTGAGTGTCTCAATGCTGGTGGTTACAGCGATAAAAGGCAAAAGTCTAACGAATGAACAGCCGGACAAACCCGACAATTCTTTCTAATTGTTTTTTCTGGTCGTCAATGCGCATTTAGCTGAAAAACCTACAGCAAGTTGCGTATTTTCCAAGATTTCATTTGGCCTGAACCCACCTTAAAATCAGCATCAGGCATCTACCTGAATGGCTCAATGGCCATTTTTATTCACAGGAGTCTTGCACATGTCTCTTGCCCTGCAGCTTAGCTCTACTTTGTCTGCAAATTGGTTTCATATTGTCGCTCTTAATCGCAACTTGGCTAAAATTCCAACGACCTCATTTACCGCTGCGCGCAGCCAGCCAGCCGATTTCTTGAGCAGCTTTCAGGCTTTTCTGATGCCGCTAACACAGCAGTCTTTTAAGCAAGTGAGCAGCCAGCTTGAGCGAGAACTGTCGATTGTTAATCAGTCGCTACAGATGCTTCAAGATCAGGGGTTTGAGCGAATTTTGCACGTCATGCTAGAGGCGATCGCTTTTAAGATTGCTGAGTTGCTGAATGCTGATCGCACCTCAATTTTTTTGCTGGATGAAACCAATCAAGAGCTGTGGTCGATTGTGGCTGAGCAAGATACAGGCAAGCCCATCGAAATTCGCCTACCCCTGGGGCAGGGAGTGGCTGGGCTAGTAGCTAGCCAGCAGCAGACGATTAATATTCCCTTTGATTTCTACAGCGATCCGCGATCGCAAGAGGCCAAACAACTCGAACAGCAGACGGGCTATCGCACCTACACAGTGCTAGCGGTTCCGCTTTTTGACCAGCAGGGAAATTTTTTGGCCGTTGTGCAGTTGCTTAACAAATTGCTGCCCCATAGCCACTGCGAAGCGTTTGTTGAGCGTCTCGATCCACAAGGATTTACCCCCCAAGACGAAAAACTGCTGAAAGACTTTAGTAATACCATTCGTCTGATTTTAGAAAGCTCTCAGCGTTTTCATACGGCGGCGCGGCAGCAGCAGGCTGCTGCTGCGTTGATGAAAGCTACCCAGTCTCTGAGCCAAAGTGGCCTGAGGCTAGAAGAAACGCTACAGCGAGTGATGAATGAAGCCAAGCAGTTGATGAACGCCGACCGCAGTACTTTATGGCTGCTCGATCGACAACGGCAGATCTTGTGGGCTGAAATTCCGACGGCAAACGGCTCTTCTAAAACGATGGAAATTGCTGTTGGGCAAGGCTATGTAGGGCGAGCAGCCGCCCAAAAGCAGGCTTGCAATATTCCCTATGACCTCTATCAGCGCCAAGACTCTGAGATGGCACAGCAGGTAGATCACATTAGCGGCTACCGTACCTACAGCCTGCTTTGCGTGCCTGTTTTTGACCCCAGCGGTGAGCTAATTGGGGTGACGCAGCTTGTGAATAAGCGGCGCAATCAAACTCATTTAACCGAAGATTCACCTGCTGGCGGCACCACTCCGGTTCAGTTTCGGGCTGGCTTTTCCAAAGAAGACGCGGCCTTTTTGGAAATTTTTAATATCCATGCGGGCATCGCCTTGCAAAATGCACTTTTTGTAGAAGAGTTAGAAAAAACGGTAGCGGCTCGCACCCAGGAACTGCACGAAAAAAACCAGCAGCTACAGCGAGAAGTAGAAGAGCGGCGGCGGGCTGAGGTGACGCTTGAAATTCTTAACTGTGAGTTGCAGCAGCTAGCCAACCTAGATGGTCTAACACAGGTGGCTAACCGCCGCTATTTCAACCAATATTTGCAAGACCACTGGCAGCGATCGCAGATCGCCAACCAGCCGCTGTCTCTGATTTTGTGCGATATTGACTGCTTTAAGCAATATAACGACACTTACGGCCATCTAGAAGGTGACAAATGCCTGCAGCAAATTGCTCAGCTTTTGAGTCAAACCTTGGTCAGTCCGCAGGGATTGGTGGCGCGCTTTGGCGGTGAAGAATTTGCCGTCGTTTTACCCAATACTCCGGCGGAGACAGCGCTGCTGTTGGCTGAAGCTTTGCGTCAAGCCGTTTGGCAGCGGGCTATTCCCCATGCAGCCTCGCGGATTGGTCAGCGGGTAACGTTGAGCTTGGGAGTCGCAACTGAAATTCCCAGTCGGCTACACTTACCGAAGAATTTGATTGCAGCGGCTGATCAAGCGCTATACCGAGCCAAGGCGGCAGGGCGTAATCAAGCGATCGCCGCAGAGTGGGTGTTGGTGAAGTCGTCAATGGCGTAGCTGCGACTCTCAGGCAGCTACGCCAAGTTGGCGTTGAAGCTAGTCGAGTTCTTCTTCACCTAGGTCGGCTAAAGCTAGAGGAACATGGGTTGGATCGCGCAGATCTTCTACCAAAGCCTGAATTTCAGCCGGGGGCGGGGGCGTTAACCGCGACACCACTAAGGTAACGATGAGGTTAATCACCATGCCGACGGTGCCAATTCCTTCGCCGGAAACGCCGAAAAACCAGGTCGGCATGCCATAGAATTTCACCCCAGCAATGTAGAAAGTGGTGAAGACCAAACCGCTGATCATGCCTGCGATCGCCCCTTCTTTGTTGGTGCGACTATCAAAGATGCCCAAGATAATCACCGGGAAAAAGCTAGCCGCCGCCAGCCCGAAGGCAAAAGCCACCACTTGCGCCACAAAACCGGGTGGATTGATGCCGAAATAGCCTGCGATGGCGATGGCAAAGCCCACCATGACCCGGCCTACCATCAGCCGCTGCGCTTCAGACGCCGCCGGATTGATAATGCGGTAGTAGAGGTCATGAGCCACAGAACTGGAAATAACCAGAAGTAATCCCGATGCGGTCGAGAGAGCCGCTGCTAGCCCTCCGGCTGCTACCAGGGCAACTACAAACGGTGATAAGCTGGCGACTTCTGGGGTAGACAGCACAATAATGTCGCGGTCTACCGTAATTTCATTGGCTGCGGTGTCGGGGGCAAACTGAAACTGACCATCGCCATTTTTGTCTTCAAACGCCAGTAGACCCGTGTTTTCCCATTTGGTTGCCCAATCGAGCTGCTCCACCTGTTCAGGGGTTTTGTTGTGCAGCGATTCGACGAGGTTGTAGCGGGCAAATCCGGCGATCGCTGGCGCAGTGGTGTACAGAATAGCAATAAACAGCAATGCCCACCCCGCCGAATAACGAGCCGCCCGGACGCTAGGCACTGTGTAAAACCGCACAATTACGTGGGGGAGTCCGGCTGTGCCTACCATCAGCGCAATTGTAGTGAACAGCACGTCCAGCATTGATTTGTTGGCAAAAGGCTGAGTGTATTCAGCAAAGCCCAAATCTGTTTGCAACGTGTTTAATCGTTCCACAATGTCGCTAAAGGTAAAGCCCCATTGGGGCAAAAAAGTATCGGTCAAAATCATCGATAGGGCAAAGGCCGGAATCAGGTAAGCCACAATCAGCACACAATACTGAGCTACCTGAGTCCAGGTAATGCCTTTCATGCCGCCCAGGATGGCGAAAAAGGCCACAATCACCATGCCGATGATGACGCCTGTGTTAATGTCAACCTGCAAGAAGCGACTAAAGACAATGCCCACCCCGCGCATTTGACCCGCAACATAAGTCATCGACACAAAGATGGCGGCAATCACAGCCACGATTCGGGCGACGTTGGAGTAGTAGCGATCGCCGACAAAATCAGGCACCGTATACTTACCAAATTTGCGCAGATAAGGGGCTAGCAACAGAGCCAGCAGCACGTAGCCGCCTGTCCAGCCCATCAGGTAAATAGAACCGTCGTAGCCTAAAAACGAAATTAACCCGGCCATCGAAATAAACGAAGCCGCAGACATCCAATCGGCAGCGGTAGCAGCTCCGTTAGCAATGGCGGGCACCCCCTGTCCGGCGACAAAAAAGCCTTTGGTATCTTGCACACGGGAATGCCAACCAATGTAGATGTAGACAATAAAAGAAATAATGACGAGAACAGTCGTCCAAACTTCAACAGACATCTTTCGAGCTTTTTTTCTAATGGATAAAAACAAAAATTTAGACAGTCAATCCTTAAAATTGAAACTGCCTCAAACCCCAATAGCGATCGCTTAGTCAGGTGGCAAAAGCCAGGTTTAGAAATGAGCTTTGCTAGCGATCGCCGTTTTTACGGTTGTACTTGCGCTCTAGCTTATCCATCTGAACGGCGTAAACAAAAATCAAGATCACAAACGTATAAATTGAACCTTGCTGCGCCATCCAAAAGCCAAAGGGAACACTGCCCAATTGAATATTGTTGAGCGGTACCACAAACAAAATACTCATGCCCAAAGAGACAACCGCCCAAATAATTAATAGGTTACGAATTAAAGCTGTATTGGCTTTCCAATAAGCTTTTTGCCAATTATTGTTGCTCATTTGCTCAGCCTATTTTGAAACAAAAGTTAAACGAAATTAGCTGGCATTGACTGAAACATTGCCAGACCTAAAAGCTATGTTGCACCCATAGGTGCATTGAGAAAACTCGCTGAATCAGCAAGTTGAATTGATTTTTAATAGGGGCAATTTTACCCCGCAATTGCCCCCCAAAAGGATAGAGAAATGTAAAGACAAGGGCTGATCTCAGGATTGGGCTAGCAGCCAAAAACAAAGAATAAAGCTATCCTGAAAATTATCTTTCTGTTGCCGTTATCGGGCGGGTGGCTAAAGCCGCTGTTAGCAAAAATGGCTTGAATCCGGTTGCCTGATCGCTATCCCAAATGTGAATTATAGGGATGGCAACCCGTTTGTCTGGATTTAATCAGTTTCGTAATTGTCAGATGGATACGGTTTGAGAATTGAATTTGATGCAGGATTGATCAGTAAAACAGCGTCACCTCTATGAAACCTCTGCTGGATGTTCGCAATTTGTGTGTCACGTTTCCGACCAAGGAAGGGTCGGTGCAGGCGGTCAAAAACGTGTCTTTGCAGCTAAAGCCGGGGGAAACCCTGGGGATTGTTGGCGAGTCGGGTTCAGGCAAATCGGTGACTTCTTTGGCCATTATTGGGCTATTGCCCCCCAGCACCCAGCTCTCAGGAGAAATTTTATTTAACGATCCGCGTCACCCAGAGGCTGCCCCGGTCGATTTGCTCAAGCTCTCTGCCGAAAAACGACGCAAGTATCGCGGCCAGCAAATCTCGATGATTTTTCAAGAGCCGCTAACCTCGCTCAACCCGGTTTATACCTGTGGCAATCAGCTTATAGAAGCGCTGATGCTGCACCAAAATGTAGATGCAAAGTCTGCCAAAGCCAGAGCGATTGAGCTGTTTGACGAAGTTAAGCTCCCCAATCCAGACAGTATTCTGGGGCGCTATCCGCATCAGCTTTCAGGTGGGCAGCAACAGCGGGTAATGATTGCGATCGCCTTAGCGGGTGATCCCACTATCTTGATTGCCGATGAGCCAACTACAGCGCTAGATGTGACGATTCAGGCTACGATTCTAGACTTGCTGCGCGACTTGCAAACTTCGCGGGGCACTTCGGTTGTTTTTATTACCCATGACATGGGAGTGGTTTCAGAAATTGCTGACACAGTAGCGGTCATGTATCAGGGCAACTTGGTTGAAACGGCTCCGGTTTATGACCTGTTTGCCCAGCCGCAACACCCCTACACGCAAGGGCTGCTGAACTGTCGTCCTCGGCCTCATCGGCAACTCAAACGGTTGCCGACGGTTTCAGACTTTATGGAGGTGCGACCCAACGAACAAGGCGAGCTAACGGTATTTGCCACGGTGCGGACGCCTGAAGAAAAGGCAGCGCTGCTATCAGAGGTCAATGCCCAAGCGATCGCGGCTCATCGACAAGATTTGTTTCGGCGATCGCCGCTGTTAAGGGTGCAGAATTTGGTGAAGGCGTTTCCGGTGCGACGAGGGTTCTTTGCCCGTAAAACTGAGCTACGAGCAGTAGATGAGGTCAGTTTTGAAGTGTTTCCGGGCGAGACGCTGGGGCTAGTGGGGGAGTCGGGCTGTGGCAAGTCAACCCTGAGTCGCTGTCTGCTGCGGCTGATTGAACCCACTTTGGGACAGATTGTTTTTGATGGCCAGTCAGTTTTAGAACTGTCGGCGGCTGAAATGCGACAACTGCGACGATCGATGCAGATTGTTTTTCAAAATCCCTACGGTTCGCTAGATGGTCGGCAAACTATTGGTTCCGCGTTGCTAGAGCCGATGCAGATTCATGGATTGGGCGGTTCAGCAACGGCAAGACGCGATCGCGCGGTGAATCTGCTAGAGCGCGTCGGCTTAGACGCTAGCGCCCTGCGCCGGATGCCCCATGAGTTTTCTGGTGGACAGCGGCAACGGATCTGTATTGCCCGGACGCTGGCTTGCGAACCCCGATTTATTATTTGTGATGAGTCGGTGTCGGCGCTAGATGTATCGGTGCAGGCGCAGGTGCTCAACTTGCTCAAAGATTTACAGCAGGAGTTTGGCCTCACCTATATTTTTATTTCGCACGATCTCAGCGTGGTTAAATTTGTCAGCGATCGCATTATGGTCATGAACCAGGGTCGGATTGAAGAAATTGGCCTGGCTGAAGACATTTACCATTCCCCCCAGCAACCCTACACGCGCCAGCTAATTGCTGCCATTCCCGATGCAGATTTAGAAGACATTCGGCAGCGGCAGTTGGCAGCAGACAAGGTTTAGGGCTTTAAGCCTTTTAGCGGCTACCTTTGGGGTCTAGCGCATCGCGCAAGCCGTCTCCTAGCAGGTTAAATGCCAGTACCGTCAGCGTAATAAACAACCCCGGAAACACAATCGTCCAGGGAGCCGAGAGCGAATAGCCTCCCTTAAAGGCATCTGATAGCATGGTGCCGAGTTCTGGAGTAGGGGGCTGGGCACCCAACCCCAAAAAGCCCAGCCCTGCTGCCTCCAGCGTTGCCGTGCCAATCGCCAAGGTTGCCTGCACCACCAGCGGTGCGAGACTGGCTGGCAAAATGTGCAAAAAGACAATTCGCGGGGGCTTAGCGCCAAAAGCCCGCACCGTCTGAACAAATTCTTGTTCGCGCAGTGACAGCACCATACTGCGCGTCAGCCGAATAAACTTAGGAATTTGCACAATCCCCACCGCAAACATAACGCTGACCACGCTAGGGCCAGTAACCGTTACCACGGCGATCGCCAACAAAATTGACGGAAACGCCAGCATCACATCCGTCAGCCAGCCAATGACCCGCTCAATCCAACCGCGAAAGTAGCCAGCCGCCAGCCCCAGTGCCACCCCAATCACTAACCCAATTAGCACTGAAACTAAGCCAATCACCAGAGAGGTGCGCAAACCGTACCACACCTGAGTTAAGATATCGCGCCCCAGCCCATCTGCGCCAAACCAGTGTTCCAAACTTGGCCTTTGCAGACGGGCGGCATAATCGCGATCGGTGGCGGGGTTATAAGGATTGAGAAGAGGCGCTAGCAGCGCAGCCAAAACAATCAACACCGTCAGCCCCAGCCCAATTAACCCTGAGGTAGATTCTAAAAACCGCTGGACAGCACGATTTTTGAGCAGGCGATGGAGCGGCTGGGGGGGAGAAGTAACAGTCATGCCAGGTATGCCAAAATTATCGGGTTAATCACAGATCGGCGAGACCCAGTCGCTACTTGTACTGAATCCGAGGGTCGAGAAAGGCGTAAGAAATATCCACCAGCAAATTCACTAGCACAAAGACAAAGGCGACAAAAATAACGCCCCCCTGCACCACCGGGTAGTCGCGCAGCAAAATGCCTTCGTAAATCCACTTGCCAATTCCCGGCCAGGAAAAAATCGTTTCGGTGAGAATGGCACCCCCCAGCAGGGTGCCAAATTCTAGGCCAATAATCGTCACCACAGGCAGCATGGCGTTTTTGAGCGCATGTTTGGCAATCACCCAAAACTCCAGAACGCCTTTGGCTCGTGCTGTTCGAATGTAGTCTTGCGACAGCACTTCAAGCATGGCACTGCGGGTAATCCGCGCCAGAATCGCCAGCGGAATGGTACTCAAGGTTAGGGCGGGCAAAATCAGGTGAGAGAGAACGTTCCCCAGGGCTTGAAAGTTGCCTTGAATCAGAGCGTCGAAGATGAAAAAGCCCGTAATGGGTTGAAAGCGATAGCCGACATCGACGCCAATTCGTCCGCTAGGGGGCAACCACTGCAAATTGACGGCAAACAGATAAATCAGCAGCAACCCTAGCCAGTAGACAGGCATCGAAACACCCAACAGCGAACCACTCATGGTGAGGTTGTCGATGGCGCTGTTTTTGCGTACTGCAGCAATGACGCCTGCCGGAATGCCCAAAACTAAAGCAATCAGCATGGCAACGACCGAAAGCTCAAAGGTGGCAGGCCAGCGCAGGCGGATTTCTGCCACAATTGGCACTCCGGTAAAGATGCTGGTTCCCAGGTCAAAGCGCAACAAGTTGCCGAGAAAAGTCAGGTATTGTAGCGGCAGTGGCTCGTTTAGCCCCATGCGCTCTCGTAGCACCTCAACTTGATCAGGGGTAGCGCGATCGCCTAGCATGGTCACCGCCGGATCGCCCGGAATCAGGTGCAAAAAGGCGAATACCAGCAGGGAGATTCCGAGCAAGACGGGTATCAGTTGGAGCAAGCGCCCCAGGATATATCGCCCCATGATCTAAGACTTCTCCACGGTGGTAAAAGGCTCAGATCCTAAAGGACTCGGTTCCCAACCCGTGACGCTGGTGCGCTTTGCCAGTAAAGGTTGGGAGTGAACGATGGGAATTCGTAGCGCTTTTTCAAACAGCATCTGATCGACCTGCTTGTAGAGGGTTTCTCGTTCGCCCGATTCGCTGGCTACACGGGCTTTGTTGAGCAAGTCGAACATTTCTGGATCTTCATAGTTGCCGAGATCTTGAGTGGCACCGGGGCCAAAGTGAGCATAGAGGAAGTTATCAGGGTCGCCGTAGTCGCCTGTCCAGCCCAGCATAAAAGCTTGGAAACCAGGAGCGGTGTTACGGTCTTCTAAATACGCGCCCCAGTCTTTGGTTTGCAGGTTGACCCGAATCCCAATTTGGCTTAGCTCGGCGGCAAAGGCTTCAGCAATGGGTTTGGGGTTGGGGAAGTAAGGACGGCTGACAGGCATGTACCAGAGATCTAAGTCAAAGCCATCGGGATAGCCCGCTTCGGCTAAAACCTGGCGGGCGGCTTCCGGATCGTAGGCGTAGTCTTCGACGGCTTCGTCTTGGTACTCCTGCAAAGAAGGCGGCGTAAAGTGACCGTCGGTTTCGCCTAAGTCGCCCCAAAAGGCATCGACGATGGCGGGTTTGTTGATAGCCTGGGCGATCGCCTGCCGCACTTCTGGAGTAGACAGCGGTTCGTAGGAGGGGTTGAGTGCCAGGTAGCCAACGTTGAACGAGGGGCGATAGAGGGCTTCTAAATTGGGGTCACTTTCAATTTCAGGTAGCTGGTCAGGGGTGAGGTCAACGGTGAAGTCTAGCGTTCCGGCGCGTAGCTGGGCTAGGCGGGCGGCTGGATCTTCGACAAAGCTGATGACTAGCTGTTCGACTTTGGGTAAGCCCTCATCCCAGTAGTCAGCAAACTTGGTGTAGGTAATGCGATCGCCCGATCGCCATTCTTCAAACACAAACGGCCCAGTCCCCACAGCGGCTCCTGAAGGGGTGCCGTAGCTAGGCCCCGACGCTTGAATGGCGGTGGGGCTGGCAATGCCAAAATAACCTGAAGCGATCGCGGCGGGAAAAGCGGCAAACGGCTCGGCCAGCTGAAACTCGACGGTATCGTCATCTACAGCGCGAACATCCGTCAGGGTTGATGCTTCATCTCCTTTGAAGCCACCAAACAGGTCAGTCCAAATTTCGTAGAGATTGCCCTCGGCTCGATAGCCATATTCAAAGTCTGGATCCCACCAGCGGTTGACGTTAAAGACGACCGCTTCGGCGTTAAAGTCGCTGCCGTCGTGAAACTTCACCCCTTGACGGAGATTAAACGTCCAGGTGAGGCCATCGTCAGACGCATTCCAGTCGGTGGCTAAGCTAGGGGCGAGTTCGGTGGTGCCGGGTTGAGTCCCTACCAGGCGATCGTAAATTTGGTATTGAGCAATGATGGAATTGCCGTCGGTAATGTTGCCAGGGTTGAGGTTGACGGGTTGTCCCCCTGCGCCGTAAACTAAGGCTCCTGTAGCGGCTGGAGCGGCGGCTTCTTCGGCGGAAGGGGCACTGGTGGTCTCCGGAGCCCCCCCACAATTTGCCAGCATCACTGCGATCGCAAAGGTGAGAAGGGCGAGAATTGCTAATCGAAAATGCCTGATTATGCGCATTGCTGTAGTCCTTCAAGCAATGAGTAAGCAATAAGCGTTTGCGCTTCGCTTGGGTTAGCATCAGCTTATATGAGTCATTGTCGCTTGAATGAGTCGTCTGTTACACAGTGTTTCTAGACTGTAAAGTAACTACACTCGCAGTCAGGGCAGCGGCCAACTCAGGCAGATGGCGGCGGCGATGTGTCGGCGTCTGCCTCCACCACAGTGAGGTAAGACTGGGGTAGGCGCTGATATTCGCTGACCTCTGTTCGCCAGTTGACCTGAACCCGTAGCGTTTTGCCACTAGCAGGGGCTGTAGCGGTAGCCAATTGGGCTAGCCACTGACGCAGATGCCAGCGGCTCAGGGGAGAAAGTGCCATAAGAGATTGAGAGATTTGGCAGAGTTTTATGCCCTAAAGCTAGCGATCGCCAGTTGGTAGAACCAGCGATCGCATAAATTTCATCTATCGACGGCATCTATCTGTCAGAGCGGCCATTTTGCCAAAGCTCAGGCATAATCAGGGCAAGCGCTCTGGAGTAGCCATGAGCAAAGCACATCATTCTGGATTGAAGCTGTCACAATTGCGGGCACTGGTAGCAGTGGCAGACTGTGGCAATTTTGGCGAAGCAGCCTGGCAGCTAGGGTTAACCCAGCCGACCATTAGCCATGCGATCGCCAGTTTAGAAGAAGAACTGGGGGTGATTTTGCTGTCACGGGGTCGCTATGGGGCGCAACTCACCCCGGCTGGTACCGCCATCACGCAGCAGGCGCAGGAAATTTTGCGGCTGCTAGAAGGCATGCAGCAAACAGCCAACCTCCACAAAGGGCTGCAAGGCGGTCAGGTTCGAATCGCCACTTTTCGCAGTGCGGCTGCCAATTTGCTGCCGCAAGTAGTGGCGCAGTTTCAGGTAGAGTATCCCGCCATTGATATCACGATGACGGAATTTTACGACTACGGAGCAGTTGAACAACAGGTGCGCGACGGCAAAGCAGATATCGGCATTACTTTCTTACCAACCAGCGCCGAGTTTGAAGCCTGGGAGATGATGCGCGATCCTTACTGGGTGCTGCTGCCCCCCACCACAGCGGTATCCGAAACGCGCTTGAGCTGGCAACAACTGCTGGCATTGCCGCTGATTGTTTACCCCAATGACAATAGCTGTTATGTCGATGTGCAGCGCTACTTCCAGCAAGCGGGGCATCTGCTAGAGCCACGCTATCAGTTTCGGGAGACGCATACCATTTTGAACATGGTGGCTCAGGGGTTAGGCGCGGCGATTGTGCCGTCGCTATCGGCTAAGCCCATCCCGGCAGGGGTAAAGGCGGTGCAGTTGCCCTCGGCTTTGGAACGAACAGTTGGGGCAGTGCTTTTAGCAGATGCCTTACAAACACCTGGGGTGTTTGCCTTTATGCAAATAATAAAGCAGCAAAGGTTTTCGGCTGAAGTCTCGCTGATGGCTTAGGGAATTTGATAGCGATCGCGCTAGCCACCCGGTTGCAGCCCTCAAATGGCTAAAAGCCAATGACAAAAAGCTTTCCTTCTGCCTTTTGCCCTTTGCCTTTAAGCTTATGATCGCCAAACGGTACCGCGACGTTCATACTCTAGCTCTTGCTCAACGGCGTGGGCTAGCTGAGAACCAAAGTAGCGATCTATCAGCCACAAGGCCAGGTCTAAACCAGAGGTAACCCCGCCTGCGGTTAAAATATCGCCATCATCAACCACCCGTGCTTTGATCAGCTTGGCTCCGGCTGCTTGCAAATCGTCTATCGCTACTCGATGGCTAATGGCTGGTCGGTTTTTGAGTAGCCCTGCTGCTGCTACGAGCATTGCTCCCGTACAGACCGAGGCAATGACAGTGCCCTTTTGGTGTAGTTGGGCTAAAGCTGCCGGAATATCGCCTCGTTGGGCTTCGGCCCAAGCGCCTTGCTCAGCGCGATCGCCCCAACCTCCACCCGGCACCAGTAAGATATCTACTTTTTGATCTAGCCTGAGTTGGCGCTGGGGTTGAATTTGAGTGCCATGAGCCGCTACCACCGTTGCCGAGCCGTCTAACGTAACCAGTTCCACTTGCAGGTCAGCCCCCATTGCCATCGCTGTCTGCAAAACTTCAAACGGAGCGATCGCATCTAGCTCATCAAAGCCGTTGAAGAGAATAATTTGTGCTTTTACCATAGCTGTCATTGTCAAACTAACGCCTTATTCTATAGCTGCCGCCGCCAGGGTGAGACAGGCAAACTGCTGACAGTTTTCTCCAGAAAGCTTTTTGGCCTGCCTTCTGGATTTAGCTATAAAAGGCGATCGCCCGTGGCTCTATCACGATGACTCGATCTCGGCTAATTCTAACCAGCGTTCAGTTGAGCGATCGATTTCGGCATTAATGTCAGCGAGGCGTTCGGTCATGGCTTGAAGCTGGCTATAGCCGCCAGGGGGATTTTGATAAAGCGTTTTTTCTAACTCAGCTTTTTCGGCTTCAAGGGCAGGAATTTGGGTTTCGAGCTGTTCTAGTTCTCGCTTTTCTTTGTAAGAAAGCTTGCGCGGACGGTTGGGAGCGGCAGAAGGGGGGGCTGTTGAAGCCGACGGCACAGAGTTTTGGGTTTTAGCAGTAGTTTCTGGAGGGGCGATCGCGGTTTCGGCTTCGCGCTTTTTGAAGTCTAGATAGAGCGAGTAGTTGCCGGGATACTGACGAATGACGCCATCGCCTTCAAAGGCAAACAGCCTGTTGACAGTGCGGTCTAAAAAGTAGCGATCGTGAGAAACGGTAATGACGCAGCCGTTAAAATTTTCCAGGTAGTCTTCCAAAATAGACAGCGTTTGCACGTCAAGATCGTTGGTAGGCTCGTCTAAAATCAACACATTGGGCGCAGCCATCAATACCTGTAGTAAAAACAAACGGCGTTTTTCGCCGCCAGAGAGCTTGTGAATCGGCGCGTATTGCTGATTAGACGTAAACAAAAAGCGCTCTAGCATTTGGGAAGCGCTAATCAAATCACCGTCTGCCGTGGTGACATAAGCCGCAATATCTTTGATGTATTCAATCACCCGCTGCTCTTGGTTGATCGCCCCCAGCAGGTGTTCAGAATGTTGATCAAAATAGCCGATGTGGATAGTGCTGCCAATTTCGACGCGTCCCGCATCTGGTGCGGTGCGCCCGGTGATGATGTTGAGCAGCGTTGATTTACCGGAACCATTGCCGCCAATGATGCCAACGCGATCGCTGGGAGAAAACTCATAGGTAAAGTCAGAAATCAAAAGGCGATCGCCGTAAGCTTTAGAAATCCCTTCTAGCTCAATTACTTTTTTGCCAATTCGGCGGCCTGCGGTGGCAATATCAACCTGGCCCTGTACCTGCTTAAACTCAGTCTCCTGCATATCTTGAATGCGATCGATCCGCGCTTTTTGCTTGGTGCTGCGGGCTTTGGGGCCTCGCTTGAGCCATTCCAACTCCCGTCGCAAAACGCCCGCGTGTTTACGCTGACGGCTTACTTCGGTCGCTTCTGCGTCTGCCTTTTTTTCCAGGTAATAGGCGTAGTTGCCATCGTAAGCAAACAGATCACCGCGATCGATTTCGAGAATTCGGTTGGTGACCTGGTCTAAAAAGTAGCGATCGTGAGTTACCAGCAAAATAGAGCCTAAATGCCCTTGCAAATAGGTTTGCAGCCACTCAACTGACTCAGCATCTAAATGGTTGGTAGGCTCATCCATCAGC
Organism: Almyronema sp.; assembly: GCF_052168255.1. Lineage (NCBI taxonomy): Bacteria > Bacillati > Cyanobacteriota > Cyanophyceae > Nodosilineales > Nodosilineaceae > Almyronema > Almyronema sp. The sequence continues at coordinate 32,377 of NZ_JBQLZL010000004.1, forward strand.
AGCAGGTCTGGATGGGAGAGCAACGCTGTCGCTAAAGCAATGCGTTTGCGATAGCCTCCCGAAAGCGTCCCCACCTTGGCTTCAAAGTCTTCGATCCCCAATTTGCTCAAAATGATTTTGGCATTGGTTTCAAGATCCCAAGCGTTGGCAGTTTCCATGGCCTCGTTGAGCCGAGCCATCTGGTTCATCAAGCGATCGAGTTCGTCGCCTTGAGCTTGCGCCAGACGATGCGACAGATCCTCATAGGCTCGCACCAGCGACATTTGCTCGGTGCTGTCGGCAAAAACCTGCTCTAAAACGGTTTTGTCGTCATCTAAGTCGGGTTGCTGCGGCAGGTACATTACCTTAGAACCGGGATTGACCCAGCGATCGCCGCTGTCAATTGGCTCAACTCCCGCAATCATTTTGAGCAGCGTTGACTTGCCAGAGCCGTTTGTGCCGATAAGACCTACTTTCTCGCGATCGCCAATGCTAAAGCTGGCATCCGTCAAAATTTCTTTGATACCAAAATCTTTGTGAACCGATTGAAATGTCAGGATACTCATTTGCGATTGCGTTGAAACAGCAAGAGTCGGCGATCGCGCTTAAATCAATAGCCAACTAAAAAAGGGCAGACGAGACGTCTACCCCAAAACCACAAGCTGTAGCTGTAAAAGATAGCCTCAGACGTTTAATAGCGCCTAGATCCGCCACCTCTATTACCGCCCCAGCCGCCACCGCCGCCAGAGGAACCTCTTGGCTCACGCGGCTTGGCTTTATTAACCTTTAGGTCGCGACCCATCCATTCTGCCCCGTCTAGGGCATCAATGGCTGCAGCTTCTTCTTCATCGCTGCTCATTTCGACGAAGGCAAAGCCACGGACTCGACCCGTTTCTCGGTCAGTCGGAATTTGCACTCGCTTAACGGTGCCGTACTCGGAAAAAACCTCAGAAAGATCTTCCTGAGTGGCGTCGTACGACAGGTTACCTATGTAAATTGACACTGATTATCTCCAGAACCAAAAGGGTGCAGAGACTTAGATTCGGAGAAACGTTCGAAAAACTCGAAAAACGTAATATAAACCGAAAATAGTTCCCAACGTTAAGTTAACACGAACCTTAGAGGTAAGCGCAACTCTATCTTTAAACTTGTTTGCAATGTTAGCTTTAGGTTAAAAACGCCTGCTAGAAGGTCTGAAATCAAGCTTTTGCAGCGGCAGCGCTACTTTTCAACTCACCAGCCTGAATCAATTTGACTCGATGTGTCATATCATACGCCGATTGCTAACCCTGCTGCTCGACAACGGCAATACAGCAGCAAAATCTACGGGGTTTCACGCAATTAACCGGGATCGCTCGATGCAAATAGACCGTTAGACCGATGATCAGATTATCCAAGCGATAGAGGTGAGTCTAAATAGGGGCGCTTACTATTGAGTCAAGCTAATTAACCAAGCAAATTTCTTAAGTTCAATTTATACCAGCAAGTTAACAGTCAAGAAGTTTGCTTTGCGAGTTGGTTGCCTACTTTGATTAGATCTTTTAGAAACCATGAAATCCTATTCTTCTGACCCAACGCCTCATGATCCGGTCGATAGCTCAAACCGACTCACACCAGAACAAGAGCAACTGCAATACGAGCGAGCAAGAAGCGAGCAGCTAGCTCGAGAGAACCAAAATCTTCGCCTTGACAGAAGTGCTCAAATTGCTCAACACAATGTGGCTGTTCGCCGAGACGAAAACCGTCGCCTTGCTCAGCAGCGAGCCAATGAAACAACCGGATTTTTCTGGGCCATTATCGTTGCTATCTTGGCTGTTCTAGGATTTGGTACGTTTTACTTTTTTGGCCGCACTGAAACCGATACGGTTAACCCAGCACCTCAGCAGCAAGAACTCCCCGATATTAATGTAGAAGCGCCAGACGTTGAAATTCCGGATGTTAACGTTCCTAATCCACCCGCTGTAGAAGCACCAGACGTCAATATTGAAGTGCCTAACCCGGTTCAGGGAACGGCTGAGCCAGCTCCTGCACCTGCTAGCCCCGATGGAGCAACAACTTCTGAGCCTGCGGAAGGTACAGCTCAATAAACTAGCTTAAAAAACTAGCTCGTAATCTAGCTCAAAGCTCAAAAGGCCAGCCGCGATCGCGGCTGGCCTTTTAATAATTTTTGTAGCGTCTGCAAGGTTGCCCAACTAAACCTGCTGGCTCCAAATGGCAAACTCAGCGATCGCCTTTGCAAAAGAAGAGTGGGCTATTGCAGCGGTTCTGTCCGGTCTTCATCTTCTGATTCTTCTGTCCAGCTTTCTAGCGGGGTAATGTCAATTGTTTGGTCAGCATTAGAGGTTTGCCAAGGGCGATCGCTTGACTCGCCAATTTGCTGAAAGCGCCCCTTAACTTGCGAAAAAGTTTGGCGAAAGCGACCCTTGAGGGCTTGCCTTTTCTCTTGCAACTGGCTTTGAGTGCCGCTGAACTGCGCTTTAGCTTTTTCGGCCAATTTTTGAGTTTGGTTTTGCAACTGCTCAGCGATTGCTTGGGTGCTGTCTACGGCTGATTGCCAATCTTGCTGCGTTTGAGCATAGTCTTGCTTCAAAAACTCAGCTGCATCGCCTGCTTGCTGCTCTAACCCATCAATAACGCGATCGGCTACGACCACGGCTTGGTCAGCAACCATAACCCGTTTGCGTCCAGCGCTGATAATGCTGCTGGGGCTGAGGCTATAGACCCCTTCCGTAATACTTTGCAGCCCTTCTTTTGAAAACCAATACGCGGTGATCGCTCCTGACTCACGGTTGATGCAATAGTCTACAAGATAGCCAACGCGATCGCCAGCGTCGCTCCAGACCTCCAGACCTACCATAGATTGGGCTTCTGCTAAATGCTCCGTACCAGCACTGCCCTGCAACCGCACCAAAATGCTGTCTTTCCCAATGGTCTGCATCTGTACCCAGGCAATGGGCCGCTTGTTTCGCCCTAAAAAACCCGACTTACACACCAATCCCTCCACCTGATGCGACTTAGGATCGACCAGCAGGCGATCGACATGGCCGACGGCTTCAGTCGTATCGTAGTCAATCACTAAGCGACCTAAGAGTTGAGTCTGTCGTAGAGGTTCAGCAGTCTCAGTCATGGCTTATCTCCAGGCTTCTTTGGGTTTATTTCTATGGTACTGTCCGCCTTCGGGGAAAGGGAGTGTTGCGGTTAAAGGGGGCACTGTCGGTTGAGCTATAGCGGTTGCTCAGCCGCCTAAATACCCATGCTGGGGCTAGCAGGTGGCCGTATTCGCAGCCTTTGGCGGCGATGTCAGTGTGGCGGAATTTTGAGCAGTTGACCACTGGCTCCTAACCTCTGCTAAGTTGATTAATCTAGGCTGAATGATCTGGACGCTGAGCTGCAAAAAGCGTCTAAACTTCAGGTTTAATCCGGTTCATAAGGTTGGGAAAGAGGGATGGCGTTAATCGTCCAGAAATACGGAGGGACTTCAGTAGGCACCGTTGAGCGCATTCAAGCGGTGGCCCAACGAGTCAGTCAGACTGCTCAGGCAGGTAATACGGTGGTGGTGGTCGTCTCTGCGATGGGCAAAACCACTGATGGTTTGGTCAAGCTGGCCAATGAGCTAACGTCACGACCCAGCCGTCGGGAAATGGATATGCTGCTGTCTACCGGGGAACAGGTGTCGATCGCGCTGCTGAGTATGGCGCTGCACGAACAGGGTCAGCCGGCTACCTCTCTTACCGGGGCACAGGTGGGTATCGTCACCGAAGCCGAACATACCCGCGCCCGCATTCTTAATATTAAAACTGAGCGCATCAAGCGCCACCTGGCTGAGCGAGAAGTGGTGGTGGTAGCTGGTTTTCAGGGAATTAGCGACACGCCTGATCTAGAAATTACCACCTTGGGACGCGGTGGCTCAGATACTTCAGCGGTAGCTTTGGCGGCAGCGCTCAAAGCCGATTGCTGTGAGATCTATACAGATGTCCCTGGAATCTTGACCACCGATCCGCGACTGGTGCCGGAAGCCCAGCTCATGACGGAGATCACCTGTGATGAAATGCTAGAACTGGCCAGCTTAGGGGCTAAGGTGCTGCATCCGCGAGCGGTGGAGATCGCCCGCAACTATGGTGTGCTGATGGTGGTGCGCTCTAGCTGGAGCAACGAACCGGGAACCGCCGTGCAATCGCCGCTGTTACCGGGGCGATCGCTACAAGGGCTAGAACTGGCGCACCCAGTCGATGCCATTGAGTTTGACACCGATCAGGCTAAAGTTGCGCTTTTGCGGGTGCCGGACTGTCCGGGGATCGCGGCTCGGCTGTTTGGTGAACTGGGTTTGCAGGCGCTCAACATCGATCTGATTATTCAGTCAATTCACGATGGCAATACTAACGACATTGCCTTTACCGTGACCCACGCCAACTTGAACCGGGCTGAAGCGGTGGCGGCGGCGATCGCCCCGGCTTTGCGCAGCCATCCAGCCGCTGGAGATGAGGCTGAAGTCATTGTCGATCGGCAAATGGCTAAGGTCAGCATTGTGGGCGCAGGTATGATTGGTCGCCCTGGGGTGGCGGCTCGGATGTTTTCTACCCTGGCCGCCGCTGGCGTCAATATTCAAATGATTTCTACCTCGGAGGTCAAAGTAAGCTGTACGATTGCTAGCGAAGACTGCGACCGGGCGATCGCGGCGCTTTGCCAAAATTTTGGCCTCAATTGTTCACCAGCGCGTTTAGAGTCTCCTTGGCAGACGTCTCCCCCCCCGCCTGCCGTTCGGGGAGCGGCTCTAGATCAGTACCAAGCTCGATTGGCTATTCGTCAGGTACCTGATCGTCCCGGCATGGCGGCTCAAATCTTTCAGGCTTTAGCCGACAAGGGTATCAGCGTCGATATGATTATTCAGTCGCAGCGCTGCCGCCCAATCAACGGGCAAACTACCCGCGATATTGCCTTTACCGTTAGCCAAGCCGATGCTGAAACAGCCAAAGCTTTACTTGAAGACACGTTGCGATCGCTAGCGTGTGGTGAAATAGCCCTCGATACAGCGATCGCCAAAGTCAGTATTGTGGGCGCGGGTATGGTTGATCAGCCGGGGGTAGCGGCTAAAATGTTTCGCGCCTTGGCCGATGAAGGCATTAACATTCAAATGATTGCCACTTCAGAAATCAAAATTAGCTGTGTGGTCACTCAGGCCGAGGGCACCAAAGCGCTACAAGCTATCCACAGCGCTTTTGGTCTCGCAGGAACGCAGCAGGTTGTGGTTCCTGCCTGAGCAATCTAGCCGCCAGCCATTGCCGCATCGCCTATCTGAGAGGAGATCTCCCCATAAAGGGGAGGACATCCCGACTGATTATTTGGCGCTGTAGCGCCATGATCAAAGTAGATCACTTCAGATTAGTCTCGCTAAGGTTGGAGGTCAGGATCGATGCGAATGACGCCTTGGCAAACCGCGTGGGCCATTGATGTTTGGCAGCGGCAAATTGAAGATTTGTTTACCAGTAGTTCGCTATTTGATCGAGAACTGGGTTCGCTGCCCCAGTGGCAGATCGAACTAACAGATACCGATTCGGCTCTGGTTTTAACCGTTGAGCTGCCAGGTATAAGCGCCCACGATATTGGGGTTCAAGTTGATTCAAACCGGGTTGTTCTGTCGGCTTACCAGCGGCAGGCTCAAATTAATCGCTATGGTCAAATTTTAGGCTACGGCCAGTTGCAGCAAGCGATCGCGCTCCCCTGCTCAATTGTTCGCGATCGGGTTCGCAGTGTGATTCGTGGCAATCAACTGATTTTGTCGTTACCTAAAGCCACGGCTATCTTTCAAGCTGAATCGCCTAAGCGGATACAGCCGATTCAGCAAGAGCCAGTTTTACCGACGTGGGTAGATACACAAGCCAACAAACTGGATACGACCTGGCAACAAGCCAAACGCTGGCTCGGTCAAAAACTACAGCACTTGGGCGATCGCTTGCTGAAATCGTCTAACCAGCATTGAGCGATTGAGCAATTTTAATTAATCGCTACGTTGAGCCAAGCGGATGTAATGCCTAAAAGTAGGCGGCTCTATGAAAGCCACTGACAGGGAAAGTTTTCCTTTTGCTTTTTGCCCTTAGCCTTTTGCCGTTAGCGATCAATGCGGCCATAAAAGCGGGTGGGCAAAAAGTTTTCTCGCAACGTCTCTCAATAATTTTGCCTCAATATTTTTCGGTATCTTAAGACACGCTTGGGGATCGCCACAAGATCCACTTCCTACGCGAGACTAGTAACCTTAGTGGGTTAAAAGAGTGATTAACTATGTCAGAATTTTCAGATTTCCTCAAGCACAAGCACGCTTACGTGGCGATCGGTGAATTCAAGCCGGGTACGTTTTCTGAAGCGCGACAGCTCTATGAAAAAGCTGTCTCAACCTATCAACAAGGCTTTAAGGGGGCTTATTTGCTGCAAGAACCCGGTAGCGATCGCGGCATTGCCATCATTTTGTGGGAAAACGTTGGCGATATGGATTCTCACCAAAGCGCCGCTTACAAAGAGGCTTTGAACCGAATTGCCCACTTGTTTGAGCAACCGCCAGTCACCAATTTCTATGAAGTTTGTAGCGAAATTGGCTTGCCGGATAGTCAGCTAGCAGAGAAAACGCCCGTCTAGCGCCGCGGCGTTGGCGTTGGCTAACTTTTCTGCGGGCGAGGGTAGCCTCGCCCAGCTAAGGCTTAAAGATGGTTGAAGTGCCTTGTTTTGCGCACTTTCAATCTTTTATGCTGAAAACATTTAAGCCTGAACGGTTATGGCAAAGCACACACAAGCGCACATGTCGCGCAGTATTCCGAAAGCGCAGTCTGAGTTTCTCCGGCAGCGAACGCTCAAGCAAATGGAATATTACATGGGAGCTAAGCTGATTGAAGTGGGGGTAGATCCCAAATCGGCTATTTACCGCTGGTCGTCTAAAGACAAAGGCAGCAATGAAGAATGGACTTACAGCGCCTACTGGGGAGCTTCTAGAGCCGAAATAGAGCAAGCGGAATAGGCTTTTGCCATGTCAGCTTTAAATGTATCGTTCGCCTTGGCTCAGCGGTGGGCTATGCCGCTGCTGCTACTGGTTGCAGGTTTTCGCGGATTGCCAGCGATCGCGGCAGTTTGTCCAGCCGATTTAGCCGGACAGATTGAGGCGATCGCCAGTCAGCCAGCCTTACAACCTGGCCGCTTGGGGGTGCGGGTAGAAACGCAAACAGGCCAACTGGTCTATGAGCGTGACAGCGATCGCTATTTTGTGCCCGCTTCTAACGTCAAGCTGTTCACCACTGCCGCCGCTTTACAGGCGCTAGGGTCAGATTTTCGCATTCGTACCTCGGTCTATGGTTCAACCAACGACTTAGGGCTAACTACGCTGCGCCTGGTAGGCCGAGGCGATCCTAGCCTCAGCGAGGCTGAACTGGCTGAACTAGCGCGGCAGCTACGGCAGCAAGGGGTGCGCCAGGTTGCTAGCTTGGTGGTAGACGATAGCTATTTTCCTGGGCGCACCGTCAACCCCAATTGGGAATGGGAAGATGTGCAGGCGGGCTACGGTGCCCCGGTTAATAGCCTGATTGTCAATCGCAACGCCTTAGGTCTGAGCCTAATACCACAGGCGGTAGGCGAACCTTTACAGGTGGTTTGGGATGATCCAGCGATCGCTAGCCAATGGCAAATTGAAAACAACTCGCTCACGGTTGCTGCCGACCAGCCAGAGTATATCGAGGTTGGGCGTGACTTAGATCAGCCCATTTTGCAAGTCCGCGGTCAGCTCAGAGTGGGAGCCAGTGCCGATACAGCGGCGATCGCTGTGGCTAACCCCAGTCAATATTTTCTGGCTCGTTTTCAGGCGGCATTGGCGGCTGAGCAAATCAGCGTAGGGCGAACCGCGATCGCGACTGTACCAACACCCCATTCCCTCCCAGAACTGGCCGCTGTCGTTTCTGCACCTTTGCCAGAACTGCTGATCCCCACCAACCGCAACAGCAATAACCTCTATGCTGAAGCCCTGCTCAAAACCTTGGGGGTGCAGGGGGCGATCGCAGCGGGCGAGGCAACAGAGCTAGGGATTAGAGCCGTTCAGTCTACGCTAGCGCCGCTAGGGGTTGAAACGGCTGGCTATGTTTTGGTGGATGGTTCTGGCTTATCCCGACACAACCTGGCAACGCCGACGGCTTTCGTGCAGGTGTTACAGGCGATGAATCGTAGCTCCCTGCGTTCGCTTTATCGGCAGTCTTTAGCCACCGCTGGCGTCAACGGCACCCTGCGCAATCGTTTACAAGGAACCCTTGCCGCAGGGCGATTGCAGGGTAAGACGGGTTCTATTAGCCGCAATGCTGCCCTTTCAGGCTATTTAGATCCCCCTGGCTACGATCCCCTGGTTTTGAGCATTTTGTTAAACCATGTCGATCAGCCTGGGTCAGTGTTGCGCCAAGCCATTGACGATATTGTGCGGTTGCTGGCTGAGTTACAGTCCTGTTGAATATTGGGCATTTGTCTGGGCTTGCGAGTAAACTGCCTGTCATAGGCGCTTGTTAGCACAGTTATGACATCTCCCAAAAAGGGGCCAAACCAACGAGCCGAAGCTCTCAAAGAGGGACTACAAGGCATCAGCCGCAAATACTTGGGGATTGGCAGGCGAGTCACTCCACAAGGGTTAAAGCATTTGCGCGATAGCTTAAAGGATGACGCCGAGCTAACCCTTAACTATGTGGTGCTGATTATTGGCTCTTGCTTGATTGCAACGCTGGGGTTGCTCTCTAACAGTGCGGCGGTGATTATTGGAGCAATGCTGATCGCGCCGCTGATGCAGCCGATTCGAGCCTTTGCCTTTGGTATTTTAGAAGGCGATGTCGATTTGATTAAAGCAGCCTTCAACTCGCTGCTGCTGGGTACGGCGATCGCCATTGGGTTGTCTTGGCTATTGGGGCTGTCTTCGGGGTTGGCTGAATTTGGCTCAGAAGTGCTGGGGCGATCGCGTCCTACTATTTTTGATATGGGCATTGCGATCGCGGCGGGGGGCATTAGCGGCTATGCCAAAGTGGAACCCAAGCTATCCAGTACGCTCGCCGGAACTGCGATCGCTGTGGCTTTGATGCCGCCAGTCTGTGTTGTGGGTATTGGCCTATCGCAAGGCATCGCCTTGGGTAACTGGTCTTTGAGCCAGGGCGCTAGCTTACTCTATGTCACCAACTTGATCGGCATTACCCTGGCCTGTACGCTAACTTTTTTGCTAACGGGCTATGCTTCAGTGCATCGGGCGAGTAAACCGCTTAGCGTGACGCTGGCGCTAACAGGCGTGTTGCTGCTGCCGTTGGGGTTTAGCCTGTTTGATTTAGTCCGCCAAAACCAACTCGAAGCGGGCGTTAAGCAAGTGCTGCTGCAAGAAACCGAAACCTTTAAAGGGTTACGTCTGGCCGGAACCCGCACCAACTGGTTGGTGAACCCACCAGAAGTCCGACTTTCTGTCTACGCGGCTCAGCCAGTTTCGCCTAAGCAGGTACGGCTACTAGAAGAATTTTTGACCCAGCGACTGGGGCGACGTTTTAGCCTGGTTTTTGAAGTCAGCGCTGTGCAAGAGGTCACGCGCGAAGGCATTGTCATCAATACCCAAGAAGCGTTAGGCGATTGGCAAGACCCCTAAATACGCCAAAAGAAAGAACCCCAACCAAAGGCTGGGGTTGTGGAATCAGGGTGCATCTACCATTCACTTATTCTTAGAGACGCCTCTGTTTCCGGAAAAGTTGCCCTTAACTCTAAAAAAGCCTGGATGCCTGGATGATAGTGAGCCGTTGTATAGCTGTCGCCACCAGCGTTGAGCCTCTTCCATGACTGAAATTTCTAAAAGCCGACCTCAAACCTTTGCTTTTACCCTCACCTTTTGCCGCTAGCTATATCGAGGTTGTCGATAAAAGCGCCGAGTCTTTTTTGTTAAACTTGCATTCTATCGGTTCCTCAAGTTTTGATTATGACGGCGTCTCAAATTCTGGCTAGTAATGCGGCTGATCTCACCGCGATCGCCCAAAAAACGCGTCAAGCGGCGCAACAGCTTGCGGGTTTATCGACAGCAGACAAAAATCGCGCCATCGAAGCGATCGCCCAGGCTTTGGAAACAGCCGCCCCTGACATTGTGGCTGCTAACCAAGCAGATTGCGCTGCTGCCCTAGCCGACAACCTGGCTAATGCGCTCTACGGACGCCTGAAGCTAGACGCCGTCAAACTCAATAGCGCCATTGCTGGCGTGCGCAGCGTTGCCCAACTGCCCGATCCGGTCGGCCACATTCAAATTCACCGCGAACTTGACGCTGGGTTAGTCCTAAAGCGCATCACCTGCCCTCTTGGCGTTTTGGGAGTTATTTTTGAGTCGCGTCCCGATGCGGTGATGCAGATTTCTGCCTTGGCGGTGAAATCGGGTAATGGCGTCATTCTCAAAGGGGGGCGCGAAGCGGTGCAGTCTTGTCAAGCCCTGGTTACTGCTATTCGCCAGGGGTTAGCCAATGCGGGTGCGAATCCTGATGCCGTACAGCTTTTGACCACACGGGCAGAAACCCAAGCGCTACTAGCGTTGGATGACTATGTAGATTTGATCATCCCCCGTGGCTCTAACTCCTTTGTGCGCTACGTGCAAGAAAATACCCGCATTCCTGTGTTAGGCCATGCGGATGGTCTTTGTCATCTCTATGTCGATCAAGCCGCCGATCTAGAAAAAGCGATCAAACTGGCGATTGATTCCAAAACAGACTACCCATCGGCTTGCAACGCTATCGAAACCTTGCTGGTACACCGGGCGATCGCGCCGCAGTTTTTACCCGTTGCGGCTCAAGCTTTAGAAAGCGTTCAGGTTGAGCTACGGGGTGATGCGGCTACGCGCCAATGGCTGCCTCAGATTAAAGCCGCTACCGAAGCTGACTGGTCAACCGAGTATAGCGATTTAATCTTAGCCATCAAAGTTGTAGATTCTCTTGCCGCCGCGATCGATCACATTAACACCTATGGCTCTCGCCATACCGAGGCTATTGTCACAGCCGATGCGGTTGCGGCAGCGCAGTTTATGGCTCAAGTTGATGCTGCGGGTGTTTATCACAACTGCTCGACCCGCTTTGCAGACGGTTTTCGCTATGGCTTTGGGGCAGAGGTTGGCATTAGCACCCAGCAGCTACCGCCACGAGGCCCCGTTGGTCTAGAAGGTTTGGTTACCTACAAATATCAGCTTGTTGGCGATGGTCATATTGCCGCGACCTATTCGGGCGAACAAGCCAAAGCTTTTACCCACCGGGATCTTTAGCGCCTGAGCCGTGGCTTTGGGTTGCTACCTAAGCGGGTGTTTGAACGGACAATAATAGGACACACTCATGGCGAATGGTTGCGCTCTCTGGTGCGATCGCGGGTCGGTTGCCGCTAAAGGCAGAAGCCTAAGAACAGAAGGAAAGCTTTTCTGCCAG
>NZ_JBQLZL010000004.1:43884-52006 GCF_052168255.1 Almyronema sp.
TGCTGGCAGAGCCTTGAGAATGATAGGATTTCTACAATTCACTCAGCCGCTTGTTCATGGACTTAAAGGCGCTCATTCGTAATGTTCCAGATTTCCCCAAACCGGGGATCACGTTTCGAGATATTACAACGCTGCTAGCCGATGCTAAGGGGCTACAGTATGCGATCGACAGCATGGCCGAGAAATGCATCGATTTAGCTCCCGACTATATTGCTGGTATTGAATCGCGAGGCTTTATTTTTGGGATGCCTCTGGCTTACAAAATGGATCTTGGCTTTGTGCCAGTGCGCAAACCGGGAAAATTGCCGTCTGCTGTGTACTACGCTGAATACGAGCTGGAATATGGAACCGATGCGCTTGAGGTGCATCAAGACGCTTTTCCGGCAGGTAGCCGAGTTTTAGTGGTAGATGACTTGATTGCAACCGGGGGCACTGCCTCAGCTACGGCTAAGCTGATTGCTCAGGCTAACTGTCAGCTAGTGGGATTTGGCTTTATCATTGAACTCACGTTCCTTGAAGGGCGTCACCGATTGCCTCAAGTTCCAATCGTGACGCTGGTTCAATACTAAAGTTAAGCATCTGGCATGACCTCTACTCGGTCTTCTCAAGCAACGGCAAAGCTAGCAGATATCCGCTTTGCCCTGAAAAGTTTTCTGACAAACGACACGACGCTTTACGTCATTAAGCGTGTTTTACAAGCGCTGCTGACTTTATTGCTGGCGTCTGCTTTTAGCTTTTTTATCATCCAGCTTGCCCCAGGCGACTTTTTGGCGGCTCAGCGGCAAAACCCGCAAATTTCGGCAGAAACCATTCAGCAGCTAGAAGCCCAGTTTGGTTTAGACAAATCTATTTGGGAGCAATACTGGCGTTGGCTGGTACAGGTGGTAACGCAGCTTAATTTTGGTCTGAGCTTTGCCTATCAGCGTCCGGTCATTGATATTCTTTGGGAGCGAATTCCCAATACGCTGCTGCTGTCGATCGCTTCAATTGTAGTTACCTGGGCGATCGCCTTACCCCTGGGTATCCTCAGTGCGGTTAAGCAAAATCAGGTAGCTGATCGCGTGTTGCGTGTGGTTAGCTATTTGGGTCAAGGTTTCCCTACGCTGATTACGGGGTTGTTGCTGCTGTTTTTAGCTCAAAGTACAGCCCCTTTGTTTCCGGTAGGGGGGCGCACCAGCATCAACCATGCCGACTTGACCTGGCTAGGGCAACTGCTGGATGTTGGCTGGCACCTAATCTTGCCAACGCTGGCGCTAAGCATTACCAGCTTTGCCGGGTTGCAGCGAATTATGCGCGGGCAACTGCTCGACGTGTTGCGGCAAGACTATATTCAAACTGCGCGAGCCAAAGGTTTGCCAGAAAACCGGGTTGTTTATGTTCACGCCCTGCGAAATGCGGTGAACCCGCTGATTACGTTGCTGGGGTTTGAATTTGCTTCTCTTTTGGGTGGTGCCTTTATTACCGAAAACTACTTTAACTGGCCGGGGCTAGGCCGTTTAATTTTGCAAGCGGTTCAAGCCCAAGACTTGTATCTGGTTATGGCGAGTTTGATGATGGGCGCAGTCATGCTCATTGTGGGCAATTTGCTAGCCGATTTGGCGCTGACGTTTGTAGATCCTCGCATCAAGCTGACAGAGATGAACTAACCGCTGGCCGCTCGGTCGTCTGCCCGTAAAGAACGACCGCTAACGGCTGGAATCTGTCGATAAAACCAGCCAGTAAGGTTATGGCTAATATTTGTTTGGGTAGGAAGCGATGTTTTCTGAAAGCTACTATTTGCTGCGATCAAATATTGACGGTCGCTACTTAGTCGCCCAGCCGCGTACCGAAGCGGGCGAGTCTGCTGGCAGCTTTTTACTGCTGTTCCAGGCAGACTATGAAGCGATGAGCTACCTCAACACCCATGCTGAACCCGTGGCCGATCGCTTTGCTTTAGAACCCGTTTCGGGCAACCAGCTAACTCAGGTGATGGATCGCTGGAGCTTTACCGGAGTTGGGCTAGTGAAGGATCCGTTGACGCCTCAGGTTGAATTTTTGGTGCGCGATCGCTAGGTGAGGTCAGCCGCCAGCCGCCAGATTAGTAATTGTAGTTACTGGGGTAGTCTTCTGGCCCCCAGGTGGAAGAACCGAGGGGATTAGAAAAAGTTTGAATTTGCCCCCCTCCTAAATAAGCGCCCGGTGGACGCGGCACTGAAAAAGGCACTGTATTTTGTGGTACCTGGGGCACCTGGGGCTGGCTGTACAGATTGCTGGCGCTAGGGGGCAAAACGGGGGTCGTTGCGGCGCGATTAGGCAAGTTGTCAAAGCCAGATTGAACCTGAGGTAAAGCAGGCGTGGTCAGGTTGGTGTAAGCGTTGCCCCCTGGATAATTATTTGGAGCCAGATTGAGCGTAGCGGGCGGGGTATAGCCAGTAGTACCCGGCGGCGGCGACATGCTGGGGGTGGTCGGAATAAATCGAATAGGCCCTACCCCTGGACGGGTTCCTGGCAGCGTGGCAGAAGCGGCCGCATCGGTATTGGCTATGCGATCGGGTGCGGTTGAGGGTTGCGTAGCGCTAGAAGCAGGCGATCGCCCTTCTGAGTTTTCGGTTTGAGTCGGTAAGCGGCTTAAAGCGGTTTGCAAAGCACTTGCTTGACTGGGTTCAGCGGCGGTTTCTGTGCCTAACAAAGCTGATAGGTTTAAGGCTGAAGCAGTGCTTCTAGCCGGGTTGTCAAGGGTGCTGGGGGGGCTAACTGGCCTTGGTTGAGCAGGGTTTGAATTGTAGGGCGAGTAGTTGTTGGTGCGAAGGGGTTCGCTATCAGCAATTTTAGTCAGCTGGTTGAACAAACTCGCTTCTGGCGTGTCTGGCTGAATGGCCGGGGTAGAGGCGTCTAAATCGGCCAGCAATACGTCTAAGCTATCAACCTGAGCTAAGGCGGCTTGCTCATCTAGGGTAAGTTCGGTTTCAGGAAGCTGAACGCTAGGCGATTGGCGATCGATTTCAAAGCCTGCTAGCCACTCAGGATGATTGCGATATTCCCAAAAAACTACCCCTAACAAAGTCAACACCAAAACTGGCCCCCAGACCACAGGCTGAGCGGCGGGCTGTAGGCGGGCAAACAAATATCGAATTGACGGAGGTAGTGCCATAGCTAAACCCAATGCAGACCGAAAGACCCCTCAAACCTAGGTTAATTCTAGCCAAAAGTTCGGTTTTAGACCGACTAGCGTTAAAAAATACGGATTGAAATTAATAGAAAAGGCTGAAAGATCATTGCAGTCTTTTACAGAGACAACCCGTTGTGTCAAATTAGTGATTTGATGGGCATAAAATAGCGCCCATGGTCTATCAACCGGACAGAGTAGCACCGAGAAGGGTTCAACTAATGACTTCAGAGGCAAAATCTCGCTCAGGTGTTTCGTTTACCATCGTGGCTAAACCTCCAACACCCGCAGACTGTACCCCCAGTAGCCCTCGTCCCGTGGCGTTACCTGGCTCCGTAGAGCCAACCCGCGATCGCACTACCGTAGATGCTACTACTTTACCTACCGTTCCGGTTGAGGGGGCGTTACCCAGCCTGCCCAAGCTGAAACGCACTACCTTTAGCAGCCATCGCCACGAAGCGAATCCTGCGTTAGCCATGACGCTGCTGCAAGAAATTGGCGGCAATGTTGAGCAGTGGCAAACTGAACTGCGCAAAATTTTGCTCGATATTCAAGCTGTTTATATGGAAGGGCCGATTGTCGATGGTTGGTTAGAGTCTGAGGCCAGCCCAACGGCGACCCCGCCGGCTGCGGGTGGCTTAGATGCCTCGGTGTTGCGGCATGGAGATGTGGATCAAATTCACACTTATATTCAAGCTCAAATTGAAAAAGCCGCTGCCCAGCCCGTCGCGAATGCCTCTCAGCCGCCTCAATACCGCCTCTGTAGCCTGGATGCCGAAGGTCGGCTTAACTGTCAGCCTTGCCCACCTGAGCAGCTTTCTGTCGTCAGCGTTGCGATCGCCCGTCATCAAAAAATCCGCCAGCTTCTGAGCCAGAAACAGTACCTTGAAGCTCGTCTAAAGCGGGCTGTTGAGGTTTTAACGACCGCCCGTAGTGAGTTGGGGCTTGGCCCCAGCGGCGCTACCCCTTGAGCCTACCAGCCCCAAGTGCCCACTCCACCCTTAAACGGGCCAACAATATCTGACGTAATCCAGCCGCCGTAAAAGTCACCCGCCTGGGCTTGGACGCGTTCGCCGTCAACGTAGCAAGCATCTACTTTAGAGGGATAAAAGGCGACGTAGTTTTGAATGGCCTCAAACGCCGGAGTCGGATCAGGGTAATACCAGGCAGCGGCTTCCACCTGGCGATCGCCAACGCTAAGGGTATAGTAAGCGGCGCGTCCTTTCCATTCGCAAAACGAAGAGGCCGCAGCAGGCTGCAAATAAGCTAGCTGAAGGTCGGTAGGTGGAATGTAGTAAACCGGGGGATGGCTGGTTTCTAGTACCCGCTGCGCCTGTCGGGTATCGGCCAAGGTGATGCCATTTAAAACCACTTGAATATGTTTATTAGAAGCTTCTAACCGAGGAGGACGAGGATAGTCCCAAACCGATTCTTGCCCCGGCTCTGGCTGAATGCGTTGCTGCACCATTGCGTTTTATCAACTGCTCAAACTTTGTGCTTTTCATCTTACTGCGCTTGCCAGCGCTTTAGCTGGGTTTGGGCACTGCTGTAGGCGGCTGTGTCTGGCGGCACCAAAATGGCGGCTTGAATTGCCGCTTCAAAGCGTCCTTGAGCCGCCCGTGCCCGCGCAATGCTGAGAATTTCTTGGCTGAGTTGGTCAATTCGGGTCTGGGCTTGATCATATTCGGGATGAGCCGCCGGAACTTGCCGCAGTAAAACGATGGCGTCTTGAAAAGAAGCCGCTTGCCCCGGTTGCAAAATGGCTTCAGCCTGTTGCAGTTGAGCCTGACTGGTTTGGCGTTGCTGCCAGTTTTCAATTTGCGCTTGAGCCTGACGATGCAGGGCTGAGGCTGCAGCGGGTACAAGCTGAGCCGTGGCGATGGCGGCGGCTAAATCGCCTTGATTGGCGGAGGTGTCGGCTAAGTTTAAAAGGTCTTGGCTCCACTGCTCGACAAGCTGCTGCGCTTCTTGATAAAAAGGTTCGCCCGCTGGAATTTGGCTAACTTCAGCGATCGCTGCGGCTAAGCTAGCTGCCTGATTGGGCTGGGCGCTTCGCTGGGCGGTGGTTAGTCTGGCTTGGTTGTCGGCTACCTGCTGGGCTAAGCTGGCTTCAGCCTGGGCTTGCAAAATGTTGTAGGTTTCATCTCTGGTGGCGGCGGGCACCTGTTCTAGCCAGCGAATGGCTTCAGCGTACCGCTGCTGGGCGATCGCCTGTTGTGCCTGAGCCAGTGCCGAACGGGGCAGTTCGCGTCTAGCCCCCGATAACGCTCCGGCAAAGAGCGCATTTCCCGGTACGTCAGCGGCGGTATCAGAAACGGCAGTTGCCGCTTCAGGGTCAGCGGTCTCAGACGTAGGCGACTCTGGTTCAGCAGGGGCAGGAACAGGCTGAGGCGCAGGCAACGGCAGCAAATTAAAGCGGCTTAAAAGCAACAACAGCAACGCCACTATTAAAGCCAGTGGCCCCCAGCTACCTAGTGAGCGTTGCAAGGTAGCCAGAGAGGGGCTAAAAGCACTAGCCGCCGAACGGTCGCCAGCGGTGGCTGGGGCATTAGCGGCAGGCGTGGGCGGCAGCGGACTCATCACGGGCAGTTGGGGCGATCGCACTGGATGATTAGCAGTGGTGGGCGCAGCAGGCGTAACGGGCAGGTTAGCAGCCGTTGGCACCATCAGCAAAAACTGTTGTTCGCTGGGAATTTGAATCGCTGGGTGCTGAGTGGGTCGCCAGTGGTGTTCACAAAGTTCGGGCAGTTGCTTTTGCAGGTGCTTGGCGATGTGGTCGAGGGTAACGCAGCCGCGATACTGCAAGCCTTCTAGCAGCGCTGCTGTAAATAAGCCGTGTTTGACCGCCAAAGTTTCATGAGAAAATTCTTGCGGCTGACAAGAGACGATCAGCGATAGGCCAAAGTCGCGGGCTAAGGCTAGAGACTGCTGCCCCACGGCTTGATCAGCCAAAGCTGCCTGTGCCCGGTTGATATCTAGCAGAATGACGACATTGTTAGTAGGAGCCTGCTTAAACAGCTCAAATAGCGCCTGAACGGAGCAAGCAGTTTCGGCCAAATGAGCCGGATCGGCGTCAATGGGTAGCAGATAGTCGCGATCGCCAAAACGAATGCCATAGCCACTAAAGAAAAACCACAAAACATCGTCGGGCTGTAGCTGTTCGTGGCAGAGCTTTTGCACGCAGCTGATCAAAGTTTGGCGATCTGGCCGAGCCGCAACGGGCGATCGCGCTTCGGCTAGATCGCACAGCAAAAAACAGCGATCGGCGGCAACATTAGCCCCTTCGGTTAAGAAGCGCCAAAGCCCAATCGCATCTTGCTGAGCATAGAGCAGCGGCTGCAAAGCCTGATACTGATTAATGCCAACGACAACTGCCCAATGTTGAGTCATAACGATTGCAACAAGCTATCCATCAATATATAAACGCACCCCAGTTTGGCGCTAAGCGTCTCGACCCCGTTCTGTGCCCCGAAGATAGCATAGACTTTCTGGCTTGAAACATTCATTTTGCCAGATACGTCTACCGCTTAGATCTAGGCAAACGAATTCTTGCTAGAACCGCTCCAATTTGAGCTAAGCTTTAACCAAAAATTGTCTCCATCCTTGGGCAAACTACCCTGGTCTAGGGAGCAGATAAAAAGGATAACCGTAATGACTCAACCAAAACGAATGCCGAAAAAAGTAGCCCGACTGTTAAACCGTTGGCGGCAGGCTTGCTCACCTGTTGGGCTGGCAGTTTTACTGGGGTTATCCAGTGGGTTTTGGGTTGGCCAAACGGCGATCGCGCCGCCAGCAGCCCAAGCCTATACGTCTCGCACTAGCCTCTTTTTAGTACGCGGCGAAAATGAAAGCTATGAAACTTTAATTCGGCGGGCAGATATTACGGCTCGTGCGGCAGCGCAGCGCAGTTTTGATGCTGATTTGCTCATTACTGAGGTGATTGTGACGGTAACGGCTGAAAGCCAGGGAATTTCGCTGCCTGTGATGATGCTACAGGTGAGCCGCAACCAGTGGAGCAGCCGCCCCGATCCGCGCTACTGGGCTACTTACTATCCCAATGCGCGTACGCTGCTGTTTTCAGATGCGGGCGAATAGGGGGCTAAAGGTAGAAGTTAAAGGGTAAAGGTCAGAAGCTTGACTATTAGCGGTTTTCGCCATTTAGCTGGCTTAGTTTTTGGGGCTATGGCCGTCTTTCAGTTGAGCTAAATCAGATTTTGAGGTTAAAGAGAGGCCGCGATCGCGGCCTCTCTTTGGTTTTTAGTCAAGTCGGCAGCGCTTAACCAAAATCACCATCACTTCATTCGGGCGTCCGGTCGAGATCGGGCGGCTCCAGTCGTTGGCGGCGACGCACTCTTTAACGTGCAGTCGGTGGATTTCTTGCCGCACACAGGGCAATGAGCCGAAAATCATCACCCGAATGTCTTCTGGGGTGGGGTTGGCGCTATCTGAGGCGATCGCAGTTGGGCGATCGCCCGCATCTGGCGTTTGAAACATGGCGTGTACTCCTTAGGTTTTGAGGTCTGGCTTTCCTCGCCTTGGCTTTTTTCGTCTAGGGCAGAACATAGCCTTTGCCCAAGCAAGAAAGTGGCGGCAGGAAACCAGAACCCAAAAACTCAACCACCCCGACAAATTGCAATGCAAATCGGGGTGGCTGGTGGTACACTTCACCACTAGCCGCCGACTGCCTGTTTCAGTTGGGGGTTAGGCTCCTGCTGGTGTCGTAAGCACCTTCAGGAGCCGTTGAGTTTTCGAGTCCTGTGTATGTAAACAAGCTGTAACGTTTTAACCGCTACAGCTTAATGGCTGAGTGTAAAGCATTCAGCGATCGGCGTCAATTAGGCCGAAAGGGCAATTTTTTGCAGATCAGGGTGTGCCGCCATCAGGCACCGTCAAAATGCGCGACTCAATCCCCGCCCACACTTGGGGCGACACCCGCACCGCCGCTTCTTTACAACGAATCATCAACTCAGCCGCATA